>JAEUQZ010000136.1 GCA_016788965.1 Anaerolineae bacterium
CTGTGTCCTCTGTGTCTCTGTGGTTCAATTCGTCTTTTTTCTTTGCGTCCTTTGCGGTTAAGACTTTTCCCTCCCTCCGTATGATCTCTGCGTCCTCTGCGTCTCTGCGATTCAATTCTCTTTGTTTCCTATCCCCCCTCCGTATGATCTCTGTGTCCTCTGTGTCTCTGTGGTGGAATTCTTCTTCCATCCGATTTTATGGCGCAAAAGTAGACAAAATGTCACCCTAACCCGCCCATTTTGTGCTACGCTGTATTTACGGATGGGTAGGGACGCCATTCTTGGCGTCCGGCATTCCCGCCGCCGCACCTTTACAACCTATCGCCTGCGAATATCGCAACCCATTGCAGTTGCAGGAATCACCGAATTGCAACTGCAACATTTGCAACATTTGCAACTTTTCGCGGATTTGCACTTGCAGCATTTCTGGCAATCGCTGCCTTACATGCGAGGACTTTGGCACAAAATTGCCGTTCTGCCGCTACTGCCATTTATGCCATTTGTGCCAATTCGTCCGTCCGGCATGGACGACATTTCGGACGATTCTCAAGATTCTCACATTCTCATTCTTATCATTCTTATCGGAATTCTCATCGCCCGCCCCGCTGAGCATTCTGTATGGCTAAAAGCTATAAGCTATCAGCTAAAAGCTAACCATAAACTATCAACCATTAACTTCTTCCGTCTGGCTATCAGCTACAAACAAATAAAGATGCGCCCTCCCGATCCCACACCCCCCAGCCGCGCCGCCCAGTCCCAGGCCCGCTCTCGCCGGCGGGCCTTCTGGCTGCGCCTCTACCAGCAGGCCGATGCCCTCTTCAGCCTCGACCCGCTCGAATTCGCCGCTGCCCTGCGGATGCTCCTCCGCTGGCTCGTCCTCGGCGGGTTGGTTGGCGTCCTCTCCGGGACGGCCTCGGCCGTCTTCCTCTTCAGCCTGGATTGGGCCACCCATTTCCGAACGGCTAACCCGTCGCTCCTCTTCTTGCTCCCGCTGGCCGGGGTCATCGTCGGCTGGGTCTACCACCGCTTTGCGGGCGCGGCCGCCCAGGGCAACAACCTGGTCATCGAAGAGGTCAACGCCAACCAGTCCCGCATCCCCCTGCGGATGGCTCCCCTGATCCTCCTCGGCACGGTCATCACCCACCTCTTCGGCGGCTCCGCTGGGCGGGAAGGCACGGCCATCCAGATGGGCGCGAGCCTGGCCGATACCCTCCGGCGGGCGCTGCGCCTCCAGCCGGAAGACCGCCGCCTCATCCTCATGGCCGGGATCAGCGGCGGCTTCGGGTCGGTCTTCGGGACACCTGTGGCCGGTTTCGTCTTCGGCCTGGAAGTCCACAGCCTCGGTCGCATCCGTTACGACGGCCTCGTCCCCTGCCTGAGCGCCGCCCTCATCGGCGACCTCGTGACCCGCGCCTGGGGAGCCGCCCACGCGCATTACCCCGTCCTGCCCAACCTCGCCATCGATCCGCTCCTGCTGGTCAAAGTTGCCCTGGCCGGCATCGCCTTCGGCCTGACCAGCATCCTCTTCGTCGAACTCACCCACGCCGTCAGGCGGCTGCAAGCCCAGATCGTTCACTACCCACCGCTGCGACCGCTGCTCGGCGGCCTCGCCATCATCCTGCTCACCGTCCTGGTCGGCTCGCAGGACTACCTCGGCCTGAGCCTGCCGCTCATCCAGCGCAGCCTCAGCGGGGAAGGCGTCGTCCCCTTCGCCTTTCTGCTCAAGCTGGTCTTCACCGCCGTCACCCTCGGATCAGGCTTCCTCGGCGGGGAAGTCACCCCGCTGTTCGTCATCGGCTCGACGCTGGGTTTCTCGCTCGGCGGCCTGCTGGGTGTCGATCCAACCGTCATGGCCTCCATCGGCTTCGTCAGCGTCTTCGCCGGAGCCAGCAATACCCCGCTGGCCTGCGCCCTGATGGCCCTGGAACTCTTCGGCGGCGGCTCCGCCCTGTACATCGTCCTGGCCTGCGTGATGGCCTACCTCGCCTCCGGGCATCGCGGCATCTACGTCACCCAGCGCGTTGCCACCCCGAAACCGACCCACCTGAACATCCGCGACGGCGAAAGCCTCAAAGCGGTCGCCGAGCGGCGCGGCGGCTGGCTGCCCCCGCTGCCCGGTCTGACGGGTGAACTCTCCCGGCGTCCGGCGCGGTCGATCATGTCGAGCCTGGTCATCGCCCTCCCGGTTGATGCTCCCCTGAGCGAAATCGTGCGGCTGGCCGTGGCCGAGGGCGTTCGCAGCCTGCCCGTCGTCAGCCCCCAGAATACCCTCAGCGGCATCATCACCGATAACGACCTGAGCCGGGCCGGTCTGGACACCAGCCTGACCCGCCTCACCCGCCTGACCGAGGCCGAACGCCGCACCCTGATCGCGCCTGTGCAGGCTGTTCCTGCCCGTGATCTAATGACCGCGCCGGTCATCAGCCTGAACCACGCCGCCTCCCTCGCCCAGGCTGTCGATCTCCTGAATGCCCATCAGCTCAAACGCCTGCCCGTCGTGGACGATGCTGGACATCTCCTCGGCATCCTCACGCGCTCCGATATCCTCCGGGAAATCGCCGCGGCGGATCCCGCCGGAGCGCATCCCGAAGACCGCAGGATTCGCTGGGAGGCCGTCGTCGCCGATGTCGATCTGGAACCGGCTGTGACCCTCTCGGTCGAGGCTGGCCTTGAGGCTGCTCTTAAACACTTTGCGAGTGGGGAAATCAAACGGGTGCTGGTCTGTGATCGAGACGGTCACGCCGTCGGGATTCTGACCGAGGCGGATGTGTTGGCGCGGATGCCGCCAGAGGAGCGTCCCCGGCTGCTGGCCGCTCTGCGCGGTGTAGTGGATGAAGGCGAGCCAATTCAGCGACCGTTAGGCGACCTGATGACCCGGCCGCTCATCACCGTCCGCCCGGAGCTTTCGGCGCACCGCGCGTTGCAGCTCTTGCTGGATAACCAGATCAAGCGCCTGCCTGTGGTGGATGTGCAGGGGCACGTCCTCGGCCTGGTCGGGCGCGCGGGGTTGATGCGCGCCCTGTACGGCCAGCCGCCGGAGGAGAGCTAGGCGTATCCCCGCCGTTTGGCGTCTTCCAGCATGGCTTCGGTGGCGGTCGCGCCGATGCGCGTCACCCCCAGGCTCCGCACCCGCAGCAGATCGTCCAGCGTGCGGACGCCACCGGCCGCCTTGATCTGCACCTCCGGCGCGGAATACTGGCGCATGAGCATCAGCACGTGATCGGTTGCGCCCTTATAGTTGTAATCGCCGCCCGGCTGCTTGACGAAGCCGTAGCCGGTTGAGGTCTTGACGAAGGCCACCCGCAGTTCCGAACACATCCGGCTCAGCCGGACGATATGCTCGTCCTGGAGGTAATCCGTCTCGAAGATCACCTTGAGCAGCGCTCCCTGGCTGACGCAGGCCCGGTTTACCGCGTCGATGTCGGCGGCCACGAAGTCCCAGTCGCCCCCCAGCGCCTTGCCGATGTTGATCACCATGTCGATCTCGGTCGCGCCGTCCTGGATAACCTGTTCGGTTTCGGCCACCTTGAGCGCGGTGGTGCTGTTCCCGTGTGGGAAGCCGATCACCGCGCAGATGCCTACGTCTGACCCGGCCAGCGCCTCTTTGCACATCGCCACCGCGTAGGGCTTGATGCACACCGTCGCCACATCGTAGCGCCGGGAAAGGTCGCAGCCTTTGAGGATGTCGGCATCCGTCATGGTCGGGTGCAGCAGTGAGTGATCGATCATCTTGGCGAGCGTTTTCAAATGGACTGCGGCTTCAGGCACGTCGATGCTCCTTGAGGGAACCCCCACCGGTCTTGAACGCAGTCCATTTTACCAGCTTTAGCGCCTAACGGCGGTCGATGATGACCACGCCGTCTTCCTTGCGCTTCTCTTCCTTGTTCAGGCGGAAGACGCTTTCCAGTACCATGCTGACGATGCTCATCACAATGCCGCCCAGGATGGCCGCGCCTAGACCCTCGACCTGCAAGCGGCCAGGGATCAGGCTGGAGGTAATCATCAGCATCACCCCGTTGATGACCAGGATGAACAACCCCAGCGTCAGGATGACCGCCGGGCAGGTCAGCAGCATCAGGATGGGCTTGAGCAGCGCGTTGACGATCCCGAACACCAGCCCGATGATGAGCAGTGTGCCGATATCGTCGTTGATCACGTTGATGCCGGGGATCAGTTCGGCCACGATGGCGATGGCAATCGCGTAGATGATGACCCGCAGGACGAAGTTACGCATGGATTTCAGACTCCTCACAGCGAAGTGAATACGTTCTGAAGACTCTACGCAAACGGGTTCTCAAAGTCGCGCCGCCCCCCGATTGTTGGGGCTTTCTGAGCCGTTTTTTCGCGGGATGGACTTTTCTAACGAAATCGCCTGAAACGTTTCCGCAAAACTGGTGCTAAAATCATCACAGATGACGGTCTGGAGAAAAGATCAGGCTGTGGCGAACTATCACTTCGACATCTGGCGCTTACAGGCGCTTGGCGATGTCAAAGGCCTGACGGAGGCGCTGCGCGACCCCGATGTGGAGGTGCGCCGCCGCGCCGCGACTGCCATGCGTGCCCTGGGCACAAACGGTTCGATCCCTTCGTTGCAAGCCGCGCTCCTCCAGGAATCCGACCCGGATGTGCGCGCGGCCATCCTCACCGCCCTGGAAGGGCTGATGCAGGCCGATGACGGCACAGCCAGCCGGATCGTGCCGCTGCTGGCCCGGCTGAACGGCTCCAACGAAGAACATGCCATCCGCGCCGCCCAGGACCTCGGCGATATTCAGGCATCGCTGGCCGTCGAAGCCCTGGTCATCACCTTCAACAATTCCCGGCTCGCGCCCCGGGTGCGCCTGGCCGCGGCCGAGGCGCTGCTCAAGCTCAAACACGCCCCCGGCGATGTCACCCTGCTGGCCGCGCTCCGCAGTGAAAAGTGGAATATCCGCCGCAGCGCCGCCGGGGTGCTGGGTCATGTCGAGGCCGATTGGGCCATCCCGGCGCTGATCCAGGCGCTTTCCGACAGCAGCGAACAGGTTCGCAAAACGGCCCGCGCCGCGTTGGAACGCATCGGCACGCCCGATGCGCTGCGGGCGCTGGAAGCCGCTCCGTCTCTGCCATCCGCTCCACCCGTTCCGCCTGCGCCGATGACCCTGCTGCCACCAGGGCCTCCCCAACCACTGCTGCTGTCTCCTCCGGTGGAGCCACCGCCCGTCACTGAAGAAGACACCCGTCCCATGACTCCGCTCCCAGACGACGTAGGCTCGTAGCGTCGATCATCAAGTATCGGCGACTCGGCACTGCCCTGTGGTGGTATCTAGCTGAAGCCGTTCCGATGGAATGGCATAGATTTTGTATTGCCCGGCCTCGAACAACGGCTCTGGTTGGGCAATATCCAGCGCGGGTTGGAAAATTGTTCTATCCAGATCGAATGATCCCAGCAGGATGTACTGCGGGCAGCCTGCCAGAGGGTCGAATTTGGCTTCGGCAGATTGGCTGAGGAAGGCAGCCCGTGTCAGAGCGTTGACGTCCTGTGTGTGCGGGAACTGAAACTCCTGTCTGGTGAAGTAGCTGGCTGACCACTCCCAGGATACGATGCGCGACGACCGGGGAAGTTCCTGGTTGATGTAATTCACCGCTTCAAAGAAATGGTCGCCACTCTGATCTGTGATCCGCGGCGCGTACAAAATTCCCCCCGCGACCACACCTGTGACCAACAACCCAGCGTAGACCCATTGCGTTTGTGGGAGTCGCAGTCGTCTCCACAGGTAATCGATCAGGAATGCCAGCGGGATCAGCCCGATCACCTGTCCCACGAATGCGTAGCGCCGCCAGCCAATAGAGACGACCCCAAACCAGACTGCCCAGACCACGACAAACAGCCAGGTAAAGGTCTCCGTGCGGATCTCACCGGGACTGCCCTGGCTTGGCTCAATGCGTCGCCTAATGAAGATCATGACCAGGAGTGGAGCCAGCATTGCCCCAATGCGGATCAGCGCGTCTGGTTCTGTCAGTGTTTGCAGCGCGCGCATCGGCAGGATGTGGATGAGGATTCCGTCCCGCAGGACGGCGCTGTTAGGCCCGAACAATGGGCCTGCCATTCGTATTTGCCAGATCATATCCAATAGATAGGAACCGACCATCACCACGCCGATGAGCATCCACCGGAGCCAATCATCGGAACGCCGCAAGAAATGGTACAGGCCGATCAGTACACAGGTTACGGTCAGGACCAGAAGCACCTGAGATTTCAACATGATCGCAACGGCCCAGAAAATCCCCACAAACAGGGCACGTATTGCATTCAGGTGCACGCCGGAATACATCAGTATGCGTAGTCCCACCACAAGGCAGACCAGCGCAAAAATCTCCCCCATGACCTGACGGCTCAAAAACACGAAGTTCACCGTGGATTCACCCGGCAGCAGCACCAACCCCAGGCAGGCCATGAAGGCCGCGAAGTCGCCATAAAGCCGGAAGACCAATCGATAGAAGCCAAGCAGCAGCAGCAGACCGAAGATGACCGAGGGCAGACGCATCAAAGCCATACTGCCGTCGAATGACCTATCCAGCGCCGCCAGCAGGACGATGAGCGGCGGCCCGGTCTGGATGGCAGGATCGGCTCGACGCAGTTCACTGCCTGATCGCAGTCCGTATTGCCCCGTCTCGGCGAAGGTCTGCGCGGCGTTGATGTTCAGCCCCTCGTCATACCAGGGTGCAGGAGATCGGTCCAGGCGCACCAGGAGAACGAGTGAAACCAATACCAACAGCACAAGAAACGGCCAATGACTACGAAGAAGCTTCAATTGAGACATGGGAGCCTTCAAGCAGGTCTATGCATTTTTCCCAGCATAAACCATAAGCGTCAATCTCGGCAAAAAGACCAATGTCCTAATTTCGCCTCATGTGGCATGTGGCCTTTCGCTATTGCCGGAACGCAAAACGGGCTATACTACACCTCACAAGAGGAGGGGAGTCCATGCGGAAAACAGCGTTCTGGTTGAGCGTCGTGATCGCCACCCTTTGGCTTTCGCTGGGTCTGGCGCTGGCCCAACCGCTGCCCCAAACAACCGTTCAGATACTCGTCAACCGCGACGACGTGAATATCCGGGTCGCTCCGGCGCTCGGCGCGGAGGTGATCGGGTTCGTGGATGCGGGCTGGACAGCGTATGCCAACGGCCGCAGCCCGGATAACCAGTGGGTGCGGATCGATTTCAACGGACAGGAGGGCTGGGTGGGCGTCCCGGTCATCAACCTGTTCGGCGACATCAGCACCCTACCGGTGGCCGATCCACGCAGCATCCCGTATGGCGGCTTTGAAAGCCCACGCTCCGGCCCCAGCAGCGCCAGCAGCCCCTACAGCGGGCGGCTGGCCGACAGCGGCGTCCGGCTGCGAGCCGGCCCCAGCACGGCCTATCCAGTGCTGGCGAATATCCCGCGCTATACGGTCTTCCCGCTTACCGGGCGGACGCTCAACAACGCCTGGGTGCAGGTCAACTATGAGGGGGTGCTGGGCTGGATCACGGCCGCCTGGGTCGAGTTCCAGAATGGAGCCAGCATCGTCCAACTGCCTGTGGACGGCGTGGTTGCCAATTCACCGCCTGCTTCTGAAGATACGCAGGAAAACTACTTCGGCGTGCTGCGGTTGATGCTGGCACGGCTCGACCTGTCCCAGGTGGCGCTGGATTCGATCCGGGGAACCTGGACGACGGTGGCGCTCGGCCAGCGGTCGGCCTGCCAGAACTTCCCGGCGCGTCCGACGGACATCCTGATCGCGCAGCCGCTCCTGGCGGCTTTCTATCCGACGCTGGAACCGCTGCGCGTCGATTTCAACAGCGCGATGGCGAACCTGCGGCTGGCAATCGATCTGTGGATCGAAGCCTGCGGCCAGCCGTCGCCGCCGTCGGGCGTGGTCGGTGAGGCGACCGTGATCGGCGCGCTCAACGCGATCCAGGCAGCCGATGGCCTGTTCGCCGATCTGCGGCGGCGGCTTTCCGCGCTGCTGCCTTCGGACGTGACGCTGGATGCGGACGAGTGCCTGTTCATCTTCGAGGAACAGTTCGACATCCTCAAGATCATCACCAGAGGCAACGTGGTGCTGGATACGCTCACGCCGCGCAAGACGGCCACAGGCTACTGCTTCGACGCCAATGCGGGCGAATCGATCCGCGTCGAGTTCCTGCCTTACAGCGGCAACATCTCGGCGCTGCTCTCGGTCAGCCCGTTCGACAACCCGACGCAGTTCCTGGGCGTGGGACGTTCGAGCGCGACCGGATCGCTGCTCACGGTGGGGCCGATCAACATCACCGCGACCGGGCGCTATCTGCTGGTCGTGGCTCATACCAGTTCTGAGCCAGTGCAGGGCAATTACGCCCTGATTGTGACGAACATCGCCGGGCTGGCCTTCGCCGGGCCGACACTGGGGATCGATCCGAACACCGGGCAGGTGGTCGTCAACCCGCCGACTTCACTGACTCCGCTGCCGGGGTCATTCATCACCCCGGTTCCGGGCTTCGATGTGACGCCGACGGTATCGAGCGGCGGCTTCGCGGTGTGCCCGTCGCTGGCCTTCACCTGCCAGCAGCTCACGTCGTGCGCGGAAGCGCAAGCCTGCCTCCAGGCGGGGAACTTCTCGCTCGACCCGGATAACGACCGGATCCCCTGCGAAGAAACGCTCTGCCGCTAACTTCCTCGACGAGGGCGACCAAAAGAACAGGTCGCCCTCGTTTCTTGTCACGGATCAACAGTATAACGGGCCGGCGGGTGAGGGAGGAATTCGATGCCACGGGCGGTCTTCTTCAACGTTCCTGGACATGGACACGTCAATCCCTCACTGTCATTGGTCGCGGAACTGGTACGGCGCGGCCACGACATCACCTACTTCATCACCGAGAGCTACCGCGTCGGAGTCGAGGCGGCCGGAGCATCTTATCAAGCCTACGCGGGTGTCGAGGATGATTACTTCGAGGCGCGTGGTCTGAGCGGGGCTGTCCCGCAGCGCGTGGCCTTTGAACTGCTCAACACAGCCGAGCGCATTCTCCCGGAACTGCTGGCTTCGACCCGCGCCATCGATCCCGACTATGTACTGCACGATGGGATGTGTCCGTGGGGCTTGATGGTGGCCCAAATCCTCCGGCTTCCGGCGGTCACATCGGTGTCTCTGATGCCGCTGGCCTCGCCTTCACCGCGCGACCTGCTGAACTGGGAGATGATCCGGGGCGTGCTGCCGATGCTCTTCCGGGATTTCGACAAAGGGCTGGCAGCCAACCGAAAGGCGCGGGCATTGGGGCGGCAGTACCGGATTTCACCGCTGGGCATGATGAATGTCCTGAATGCCTACGGTGATGTCGGCTTATCGTATACCTCATCGGACTTCGCGCCCTATGCCAGCAGAACCGACCCGCGCATCCATTTTGCGGGCTGGACGCCGACCGTCAGCGCGGCGAAGACCGCGTTTCCATTCGAGGATGCCGTGGGGAGGCCGCTCATCTATGTATCGCTGGGAACGCTCAGCAACGACAACCCGGACTTCTTCAGGATGTGCATCGAAGCCTTCACGGGCAGCGATATTCTCGTCTTGATGACCACCGGGAAGCGCATCTCCCCGGAGGCGTTCGGCAGTTTGCCGGAGAACATCGCCATCTGGTCGTGGGTTCCCCAGCTAGAAGTCCTTCAGCGGGCGGCAGTGTTCGTCACCCACGCCGGGATGAACAGCGCCCATGACGGGCTGTACTACGGCGTCCCGCTGCTGCTGGTTCCACAGCAGATGGAGCAGATGTTCACTGCCCAACGCGCGGCCCATCTGGGCGCGGGCGTGATGCTCAAGCCGGGGCAGGTATCCGCCCGAACGCTCCGCGAACAGACCGAGCGGTTGCTGTCCAATCCCTCCTTCAAGGCCGAGGCTCAGCGCCTCGGCGACAGCTTGCGAGCGGCCGGAGGCGCAGCACGAGCCGCCGACATCATCGAGGATCTGCTGCGTTCCCGATCCGCTCAGCCCTGAGCGTCCGACCAGCGACGGACGAATTCGGTAAGCAGGCGCACGCCGTAGCCGGTCGCGCCTTTGGGCATGTAGGGCGTATCCGGCTGATCCCAGGTCATGCCGGCCATGTCGATGTGCGCCCAGGCCGGATAGCTGGCGAAGCGCTTGAGGAAGGCCGCCGATGTACCGACGCCGCCGCGCGAGCCACCGCTGTTCTTGATGTCGGCGGTGTTGGACTCGATGGTCTTGTCGTATTCCGGGTAGAGTGGCAGCGGCCAGACCTTCTCGGCGGTATCCAACCCTGATGCTACTAGAGCATCGCGCAGGCGGTCGCTGGTGCTGAACAGCCCGGCAGCCACATTCACACCTAGGGCAGTCACGCAGGAGCCGGTCAGCGTGGCGATATCGACCACGGCGGCGGGGTTGTAGCGGGCGGCATAGACCAGCGCGTCGGCCAGGAGCAGGCGGCCTTCGGCATCGGTGCTGATGATTTCGATGGTGACGCCGTTGCTGGCCGTCAGGACTTCCTGGGCACGGTAGGCTCCGCCGGAGATCATGTTGTCGGCGGCCGGGATCAGGCCGATGACGCGCAGTGGGGCGTTCAATCCGGCCAGCGCCCCCATGGCCCCGATCACGGCCGCGCCCCCGGCCATATCACCCTTCATGGTACTCATGCCGTCGGTTGTCTTGATGTTGTAGCCGCCGGTATCGAAGGTGACGCCCTTGCCGACCAGCACGACCGTTTCCAGGTCGTCGCCGCCGGCGTTGTGTTCCAGGATGATGAACTTGGGCGGGGCATCGCTGCCCTGGGCGACGCCGAGCAGCGCCCCCATCTTCAGGGCACGCATCTGTTCCCGATCCAGGATTTCACAGCGCAGACCGGCCGTCTGAGCCATCTCCTGAGCGGTCTGGGCGAGGTAGGTGGGCGTGCAGATGTTGGGCGGCAGGTTGACCAGATCGCGGGCCAACTCCACCCCGACGGCGATGGACATGCCCGCGCGGATGCCCTCGGCGGCGCGAGGGTCGTTGTCATCGAGGATGAGCAGGTCGAGCGATTCCGGAATGGCTTCAGGAACCTCGCCGTTCTTCTGGCCGCGATAGGCATAGAGCGCCAGCAATGAACCTTCGGTGACGGCCTGGGCCGCGACCTCGACGGGTAAGCCGCCCGCTCCGGCTCCATGAATCAGGCTGGCGGCGGCTTTTACCTTGAGGTCACGCGCCTTCAGGATGACGCTGGCTGAGGCGCGGCGGACGGTCTCGGTGGTGAGGGCGTCACGCGGGCCGAGGCCGACCACGAGGACGCGGCGGGTCGGGAGGATGCCGCGCGGGTAGAGGACGGCCACTTCACCGACCTTGCCGCTGAAGTCCCCGCCTGCGACCAGATCGCGGATGGCTCCGTCCAGGGCGGCATCGACGAAGGCTGTGCC
>JAEUQZ010000137.1 GCA_016788965.1 Anaerolineae bacterium
GTTGCGAATCTGTGGAGCACCAACTTCCCAGCAAGCCTGAGCTAACGGGAAACCGCGTTCAACGATCAATCCGCTGGCAATCACCTGATTATGTGTCACCAGCGGCCCCAAACGGATGTGATCCCCATGCAACTGAATGGTATCCAAACCAGGAATGCGAGTGATGTCGATCAAGACATCCACACCAGGGCGCTGATGACGCTCAAGTTCGATCAGAATATCGGTGCCGCCCGCAATGACTCGAGCCTTCTCGCGATACTTGGCGAGCAGTTCAAGCGCTTCACTAACGGAGGTGACACTATGATACTGTGACCACATAGCGACTGTTTACCTGTATTGTTCAATCTAACCGCCAACTCAATAGTAACACAGCGGCACCCGGCGCCCAACTCGGCTTTGGTCAAGCGGACTGTGGATCGATCTCCAGAATCATCGACGGGTTGATATTGATGATGCAGGTCGCATGATACTGCGTGCGTGTGACATTGCGCCGATCATAGGTATGAACATGTCCATGCAGCATGTAGCGTGGTCGATACCAATCCATGAACTTCAACAGCGCCTTGAAACCCCGATGAGGGGCATCTTCCGCATCATGAATGCCCCAGGCAGGAGAATGGGTGACCAGCACATCGACTCCTGCACCGTATCTCAGCCGCCGGTACTGAAGTCGCAGCGCAGCACCCATGACCAGACGATTCATTTCACCCTCACTGTACTGTATTGGGCTGCTGTTATAGCGGATGCACCCCTCCAATCCGTAGAAAGAAACGCCGTTGAATTCCACCACGCGGCCATGCAGGTCCTGTCCCCCTGGCGGCTTATCTTGGTAATGCTCATCATGGTTCCCGCGCACGAAGAACAGCGGTACATTCAGTACAGAAGTGATGAACTCCAGGTAGACGGATGGTAGATCACCACAGCTCACAACCAGTTCGACATCCGAATACTGGCGACGCAGATTCACGGCACTCTCAAGCTGAGGCATGACGGTATCACTAATGCACAGAATCTTCACGCAACAACCCTAATTCCACTTTATCTCTTGCCGATTCCCTATTCAACCTTCTCCATGTTACCCAAAGCCAGCTTCATTGACTCACCGCTGCCGCCGCGCCGCAGCATGGTGATCTGAGCCATGATGCTCAACGCGATCTCCTGTGGAGTTTCTGCCTGAAGTTCCAATCCGATTGGCGCATAGACCCGATCCAATTGTGCCGAGTCGATCCCCTGCTCGTCCTGCAGGGCCTTCACGGTCAATGCCCAGCGGCGGCGACTGCCAATCAACCCGATGTATGCAGCAGGAGTCTCAAGCAACCTCGGGATCAAGTGGACATCAACGGGCAAGCCGCGCGTTACCGCGGCGATATAGGTGCGCTCGTTGATAGCAGCATGTTGGGGCACGTCCGCAGGAGGGCAGACCAGGTAACCATCCAGCCCCGGTACGTAATCTGGATTACAGAACGCCTGCCGGTCATCAGATAGAATCACTCGATAACCCATCCACTTTCCCAACTCGGCCAGTGCCTTGCCCACATGCCCACCGCCGATGACCAGGAGCGTCGGCGACAAGCCAATGGGTTCGATAAACACCTGCACGGTGCCACCACAAATGCCTGGATCACCTGACGCCAGATCATTCAAACTATAACTTTCAAGGCGGGTCTTACCATCGCGTATAGCTTCCAGAGCAGTCTTGATAACGAGGCTTTCCATGGCCCCGCCGCCGACAGTTCCCACGATCTGCCCGTCACCTTTCACCAACATCTTGCTGCCTTCGTGACGTGGAACCGATCCCTGAAAGCGAATGACAGTGGCGAGCGCTACGACTTCGCCGCGAGATTCAGCCGCCACCAGTGCCTCAAAAACGGCCCTATCCTCGCTCATCTCCTGATCTCCACTTCGCCAATGAACACCCGTGCTTCGTCCACTGCACCTGTCGGCAGCAGCCGTTCACCTGTGCGCGGATCATACAGCCCAACCGCAATCTGATACTTGCCCGGCGGAACGCTCTGCAAGTCTACCGTAATTGTGTCATGCAGCACACCCGGCAGCCAATTCTGGGGCGGCAGCACACCGCCGCCCGGACGTTGATCCTGCTGCGCGACGGGCGGTAATGTGGGATCAGCCATCACATGGACAAATATCACATAATCGCCTTGTGGCTGCCGCACAGCCTCCCAAATCAATTCCACATGGAGAAACTGGCTATTCCGCTCGTAGTCAATGCGGTCGGTTACCAAACGAAATGCATCGTTTTGATATGATGCGACAGGCTGTCCAGTCAATCGATCAGCCTGGAATAATCCTGAGTATATCCAGTGAAAGTAAGGTTCGTATGGGCCATCCGGAATATCTGACTCAATTGTGATCTGAAGATCACCTGAATCTGGCACAAATTCAGAAGGGATCAGCGTCACAATTTCAAGCCATTGACCGGGAATCTCGGGGATCAAACGGAGGTTTCTGACCGCGCGCGGATTACCCTCTCCACCGGAATAAATCGTCAGTAAACCTGCACTGAGAGGATGAACTCTTGTCACCAACAGCACATCCAGCCCAGTTAGATCAGAGGTTGGTCGGATTGCAAAATGTTCGCTACCATTCAAGCGTCGTCCTCCATCGACAGCTTGGCAGTGGGTTACCATACAGCCGACTGTTTCCAAATCGCGCACCCAGGTTACAAAGCCATCCATGGGCTGTACATTCGACCAGGAATATTCAACTGCTTTTTCTGATGCAAGATCCGCTACGTTTACTGTTCCAAGCAGTTGCGAATCCCTCAATTCACCCAGATAGTTTTGAGCCGCGGCAGAGTATATCTGAGGCTGTTCCAGATAGACGGACGGCTCAGGTCGATAGATACCTTGAATATCCGCTGCCAACGCCACATTGGCAGATGAGTCCAGGACAACGGGAAACACGGCCTGTGGAGTCCCATACAATCGCGTCTGAGCCAACAATCCCAATCCGTAGCCGTGACCTTCGCCATAAGAGGCAACATAATCGGGACGTTCCTGAATCAAGAACTCCGCCACCGATCCTGGCCCATTGCGCCAGTAGTCCGCTGCGCCGGGAGTAGTCAAGCCGACGAAATCCAGAGTCCTACGCTCGCCCGCATAACGCATCATCCCCACATCATGTACTGCAACCACAGACTCGGATGGGGTATTCGCGGCCAACCATTGTGCCATCTGATAGGGCTGCGCGTATACGTAGCTCACATTCAGGGCGTAGTAACCCCAAAACTTACCCGCCGTCCACAATGTCGTACCAATCCATGCGACGACTAGAAGCTGGAACAATATCCGGCGCGACCTTGTTTGACCACCTATGTCTCGGATCGCCACAAGTCCCCATCCAGCCAGAGGAAACAGCAGCGCGATGAACGGCATCTGATAACGTTTGAAGTGCCAGAAGGCTGTATCCAGTGTCGAGACTGCCGCCAATCCCGCTCCGATCCACAGCAGGCTCGTCCAGCCAACCGCCCGTACCCCCTTCCGGTGACGAAAACTGAATATCCCAATTGCGGCAATTACCACTAGAAACGGCAGATGATACAGCCCCTCCCGCGGACTTATGCCTGTGATAAGTTCAACACTGGCGCGGAAGTACTGGCTGATAATACGCTCCAGAACCTGCGACCATGAGAACGGCACAGTCCCCAGGATCGACTTGGCTGAGTTTCCAGAAGCCACCATCGACCCGGTGACTACTGCATTCACAAGGGGCTGCACGAGAATCACGGCAAGTGGGATCAACGTCAGCAACGTTCGCGTTACCTTGAAGCGTGGGGACTGCCACATTCGCCAATACAAGATGACCGCAATCAGGCTCAGTAATCCACCTTCCGGCCGCGTTAGTGAGAGGAATGTGGCCCCCGTCACGAAAAGGAATAATCTCCCCTCAAGTACACCCAAAAGGCATAACAGCACAAACAGGACAGCCAGCATGGTTTCCATCCCGCTCATCGCGTGCCAAGCCATCGCGCCATTGAAGACGAAGCAGGCTGCGGTAACAACTGGAATCAGATGACTTTCAGGGGACACATGCAAGACGATTCGGTACACCAGCCCAGCGGACACAACCAGAGCGACCGCACCCACAATCAATGCCCAGATAGCCAGATATAGATCGGTGAAACCGGTCAAATAGCCAAGAGCAAGCAACCATGGATAAATGAAGCTTGTCGCACCAGAGGTTGGCGTTCCTCCTGTGTTATAAGCGAATGGCTGACCTAGAACGATCTGCCGAGCATATTGGAAGTGGATATAGACATCGTCCAGAGGCAGAAGAACTTGCCCATGCCCTGCCGTCTGACTCGTTGCAATAGAGACGACAAGAATCAACCCTGCGAACAGACATAGCAGGAACCAGATAGCAATCGAGCGCCTCCAAAAGGCGCTCGACATTCGTGATACAGCCATCAGCGATCTAGTTCGAGTATCCGCTGGCGAAGGTGTCAATCATCAATCGCACATCGTCGCCAAGCGGGTACAAGATTGGACAGGTTGCGCCATAGGCGACATACTCGCGGACTTTTGCCTTGACTTCTTCGGGCGTTCCAGAAGCAGTAATCATCTGGACAACATCATCGGGGACAAGTTTCATGGCCTCTTCGATCTGTTCCTCAGTAGCCGGCCAGGTCAAAACCTGAGCGATTTCATCCAGCAATTCCTGCTTGACGCCGCTCGCCTTCATGATATGTGGCTGCTGACCAAGATACTGCGTGACTAATTTGCGAGCGCCATCAAGCGCCTTCTTGCGGTCATTGCCTACCGAACATACCACAAGCTGAGGACGGTCAATGTCATCAAGCTTGCGTCCGGCCAACTTAGCGCCCTCTTCCAGTTGATCGAGCGCACCCTGATTGTATTTCGGAGACACCAAGTAATTGAGGACGGCCCCATCCGCAATTTCTCCAGTGAGAGCCATCATTTTGGGACCGGTAGCGCCGATATAGATCGGCACGTTGCGTGGCTCTTTACGCCCATGGACGACATCAAGTTCGACATCATCCAGGTTGACGAATTCCCCGTGAAAAGTCACACGTTTACGCGCGAGCAGATCACGCACAACGGTGACAACTTCACGCATCGCCAGAAGTGGCTTGGAACGGTCGATGCCGACCTTCTTTGCCAGCGGGTCCCACCACGCCCCAATCCCACAAATGATACGATCTGCGGCCAGATCGTCCAGGGTAAGAAAGGTGGCTGCGATCACCGCTGGATTGCGTGTCCAGTTGTTGATGACGCCGGAACCGATCTTGATGCGGGTCGTTGTCGCCGCGAACGCGGCCATCGGGACTACCGCGTCACGGACGAGGCGGCTCTCCGCCTGCCAAACCGCTTCAAAACCACGTGACTCAGCATATTGAACGTACTTGATGGCGTCCTGCAAAGAATGGGCATCCTGCAAGTAAAGGGCAACGCGATCAGCCATAATAAACTCTCCCTGTTTGCAAATGATATTCGCGCTAGGCACAGCTAGATCAAGAACCCATTCGAGAGTTCCGTGTAGGATTTTAGATCATCCGGCACATCTATATCCAGTGAAAGACGCTCAGAACTGTAGACCACAGGCTTGACACCTGTTTGTTGTGCCATCTCGATGTGCCTGCGAAAGCTGCCTGGCCCGTAGGAATAGCCGATCAGACCGGGCGGGCGTATGAACATCGCATTCGTGCCATCACCTTGCTGATCGGTTGCAATCACCATCGCACTGTCTCCATTCCCCATAGAAATCATCGAGCGGATGTCTTCGCTGCTAACCAGCGGAAGGTCGGCAGGTAGAATGAAAACGGCACTGGCCTTCCAACGAGCCACGACCTGCGTTGCCCGCATCAAAGCACTATTCAATTCAGGTGTACCGCTTTCTTGGACAGTACGAGCGCCATAGTCTCTGGCAATCGCCAACACTTTGCTATCACGGCTGATGACCAATGTTCCCATGAGTTGCGGGACATCGCGTACAGCCTTGAGGACGTGATGAAACATCCGTTCGGCCAGACGGCGTCTGTCTTCAGGTGACAACACCTGAGCAAGCCGACTCTTAGCTCGGTCAAGTGGCTTAACTGGTATGATGACCCAGACACCCATGGTCGTCGCGCATCCCAACCCTTCACATCAGTGTGGGCCGCGCCGGGCCTCCTTTCATCATTTGCGTCATCAAGAAGGAGTCTTTGCCCAACTCTTCATCCACTCTAACACATTTGTCGCAAGTTGAACCTTATCATTATCCGTCAGCATCACGGTGTTCAGCCGAGTTGAATGCACCAGTGGAACCTCGATTTCATGATCGACCTGATCATAGACAAAACCGTTGATGATGTCCCCATAATAGGCAACGACAGACCTGGCAGAGACTTCTAGTCCCAATTCCGTCATGAGTTTTGCTGCTGGCCCCTTGATCGCCTGCCCGCCCACAATCGGCGAAATTGCTACCCGTGGAATAGGGCGACTCAGCATAAGATCCCGCAGGCCTGGAATAGACAGTATTGGCGCAACTGACAGCCATGGATTGGACGGCGCCACCAGCAGGCAATCTGCTGATTCTACAGCTTGCTGAAGCTCAGGGCTGATGCTGGCTTTCTCAATGCCGTCCAAGCGTAAAGACTTAACAGTTGGTTGCCAACGGTAACGCACAAAGTAGGTCTGGAAGTCAATTTCACCATGTTCCACAGTATCCACAATCGTGGCAACTGGCAAATCGACCATAGGAAGAATGCATTGTGGAATGCTCAGGCGTTTTGCCAGACGCTCAGTGATGCTTGTCAGCCGATGCCCAGCATTCAGCCAGCGTGTCCGTAAGATATGGGTTGCGAAGTCCTGATCGCCTAACTTGAACCAGACATCTTCTCCATAACGCCGCATGGCTTCCAGAAGCTTCGTGGTATCCCCGGCAATACCCCACCCATTCTGCGGGTCAACCAAACCCGAAAGCGTATACATGATCGTATCGAGGTCAGGACAGACCCGAAGACCATACATCCAGGTGTCATCCGCGGTGTTGACGACAATGGTCAGGTCGTCTGGCGGCAAAACGTGTGCCAAACCTAATGCAAGTTTTGCTCCACCCACACCTCCGACCAATACAACCGTTTTCATCGCCAGATCACGCTCGATTCGATGGGATTGCGGGTTTTGACTCGGGTCTCAGCAGGATATCCTATAGTTAACAGACCCTGTGGTTGCCAATCTTCAGGCAAGTGCAGCACCGTATGGACGACTTCTGGGCAGAAAAGCGGCGCGCACATCCAACAGGCCCCTAATCCCAATGTGTGAGCGGCCAGGAGAAGATTCTGCCCTGCCATAGCCACGCTCTGCACGGCCATGATGTACTCTTTTTGGTTCCGATGTGCATCCGCGTAACGGTCCATGTCCAGCATAGACAGACACAGCAAGATCGCCAGCGGTGCCGAGATGATGCGGTTTCTTGATCGAGCCGCGTCTGCATCCGCAATGTCCGCAGGCACAGAGTCCGCCAGCAAGTCTCCCCTCAGCTTTTCCGACATTGACTCGGCCAACTGTGCCTTTACTTCGTCCGCTTGGATCACCACAAATCGCCACGGTTGGCGATTATGCGCTGAAGGCGCCCAAATCGCCGCGTCCAGGAGTCGAAGTACTATAGCCTTGTCTACAGGGGCAGATGAATATCGCCGAATAGATCGACGATCTTTCAATACATGCAGCAGCGAGTCATCAATGTGAGGATTTGCAGGAATCACCGGTACAAGTCCTGCTCTGGGGGACGATTCAGATCACTGGCGTGGCCTTGAATGGCTGGAAAGTGTAGGCCGCGCACCAACACCACGGGGCGGCCTTCATCGGCCTCCCCCGTCACCAGGTTCGCAGCCGAAGCCACCATATCAGCGTATCCCTGAATACTGATCTTCAATTCACGACCAAACAGGTCTGGCTTTCCACGCAAGTCCAACAGTGCTGGCAATCCAGCAACTCCGATTGCTACTCCAACATTCCCCATGCGGAAAGGTCGTCCATGCGAGTCGCTGATGACAACGCCTATCTGAGTACCAGTCTTATCCTGTAAGGCGAGTCGAATACCCGCGGCCGATTCATCAGGATGCACCGGAAGCAGGAGTACCGTCTCATCACTGCCATCCACATTGGATTGATCAATTCCGGCATTTGCACTGACAAATCCGAGTCGGTGCTGGGTGACAAGGACACCCACGGCCTTACGTGAAATCAGGCGACTCTCATTCAAGACGAGTTCCACAATGCGCGGGTCTTTGCGTGTCTCTTCAGCCAATCGGATCGCTTCAGCACCGGGCTGTATCGAGCTTAGTCTGAACTGACGCCCCTCAGCTTTAGAGACTATCTTGGAGGTCACGACCAGCACATCACCATCTTGCAGATGAAGCTCCGCGCGGTTCAGACCGTCGAGGATAAGCTGCGGCAGATTGTCGCCAGCTTGAACCAATGGAATGCCGGGTAATGCGGTTACAGAGAGCGAGATCAGATCACTCATGACCTCAGATCCCGGTGATCCGAATGCCTGCACCTTTGACATTGTAGGCCTTGTTGATATACAGCAACACTGGTGTCAGAGATTCGACGGCAACAGCATTCGCCAGTGGCCCGGCATCGACACCTCGCATTCCAGTCGCCTCAACTACCTGAATCACAGCTTGCTTAGCCTCAGCATCGTCGCCGCAGACCAACACATCACAATCTACAACATGATGAGGATCACCAAGATGTTCTGCGCTCACGTTCTGAAAAGCAGCGACTACTTTTACTGTGCTACCCAGCAAAGCCTGCCCCTCCAACGCCGCAGATTTCCCCTCCGGCAGATGAACAGTCCGAACTTTCGGAGGTTGCAGTGGAACAGTCAAGTCAACCAACACTTTGCCGGAAACCTGTTCCTTCACAGTCTCTAACGTGGCCTTATGTGCGCTATACGGAACACTCAGCACCACCAGATCAGCCTGGGCTGCCGCGTCAGGGTTGCTCATGCCTTTGATGAATTCGCCTCCAAGCTGAGTGTTCATTTCAGCAGCACGTGACTCCGCTTTTGAGGCTTCGCGCGATCCGATAATGACGCGATACCCCTTCAAGGCCCAGCGCATCGCCAGTCCGGAACCCTCTTTACCCGTACCTCCGAGGACAGCGATCGTGAGCAATGTGTGTTGATCTGACATCATTGAATCCTTGTTGAGTACAATCGTCAATCCAACGCTTTGACGTTGGCAGCATAGCGTTCCCAAACGCCCGGCGCAAGGGCAAGCGCTTCATCGGCAATCGCTGATTCGTCCAGCGTCAGGAGCTGCCGATCCCGCATCAAGACCTGTCCGCCCACAATCGTTGTTGTTACCATCGAGGCTTCGAAACCGAACAGAATATGCCAGGGCAGATTACCAGCGGTGAGCGGCGTAAACGGATGGTAATCCACAAAAACCAGATCTGCGGCCACTCCGACCTGGATTTCTCCCAGGCGCGTGTTTGGGAAGAACTGTTCCGCGAGGCGGGCATTATTATACGTGGCAGCCCGGATGACCTCAGCGCCATTGGCCTTCCGTGGATCACGGTGCGCCACCTTGTGGAGAAGATAGGCATCTTTCCAATCAGCCCACATGTTGTTGCTGAAGCCATCATTCCCGAAACAGACTCGCATTCCATCGGCCATCATTGAATCGAAAGCCATCGCCCCCACCGCGTTATTCATGTTTGAGCGCGGCTGATGGGTAATCCAGACACCGTGGGTCTTGAGAAGTTGGCGCTCCATTTCGTCAATATGGATGCAGTGTGCAGCAATCGAATTCTTACGCCAGATACCGTAGGCATCAAGACGAGCTACCACACGCTGACCGCTTCGCTGTTGGCTGTCAATCTCATCCGCCTCGTGTTCAGCCACATGAATATGGAACCCAGCATCTGGTGGCGCGGCATCCGCACAGGCACGCAGGGACTCATCACTGAGGGTCAGACTGGCATGAAGTCCGAACGTCCCGGCGATGCGCGGAAAGTGCTGTTCGCGCATGAATCGCAGATTCTCTGCAATGCCGGCGTGCATATTGTCCATACCATCACGGTCAGTGACCTCATAGCATAGTACCGCCCTCAGTCCAGCCTGATTCACGGCTTCGCCAATCACATCTAGGCTACCTTCAATGAAGTTGGGGCTGGCATGGTGATCGATCAATGTGGTCGTGCCATGCTTGACCGCATCCACAAGTGAAACTAATGCACTCATGCGAACTGTATCCCGGTCGAGCGCCTTGTCCAGAGGCCACCATAAACGCCTCAGTATTTCCGGGAAATCTGCGGGCGCAGGGCCGGGAATTGCCATGCCGCGAGCATAAGCGCCATAAAAATGGGTATGGGCGCAGATGTTGCCAGGCATGACCAACTGTCCCCGTGCGTCAAGCTGTTCCTCCGCCGGAAATTGGGCGGTCAATTCGCGTGTAGGTGCGATAGCTTGGATGACTCCACGGTCAATCCTCAGCGCATGTTGGGGAAGAATCTTGCAGTCATCTCCGAAAGTCACCAGCGTTGCATTAGTGATCAGCATTGGACAAAATGCTCCTCAGCAGTCAAAGATAATCTGCAGGAATCGAGAGATAAACCGGCCCACCCTGTTCTGCGATCCGCTTTAGTATTCCCGCCAGAATTTCGTCCTCTGGTTGCTGCCCATCCAGGAAGTATCCGCCATCAGAAGGATCAGGCGAAGCCACAAACGGCCCATCCTGACACAATACCCTGATCTGTGGTGGCCGCCGATCATGATATTCAGCAGACCAGGTGCGGTTCGCGGGCACACCGGCACTCCGCAAAGCATGATAAATCCGGTCTACAAAGTAGTCCGCAGTGCTGTACAGATCGCTGATCTGATGTGCCTGGGTGAACCGATCCCAGGTCGTATAAATAAAACTGATGCTTCGCCGAGTGGGATTCAGAATGGGCGGAGACTTTTCTTGGATCGGGCCAAGCTGAACCTTATAGTAAACCTCGTTGGCTCGTGGATGATTGATTTCGCGCGGCAGCAGATCGCGGCGATAAAGCAGCTCCAGTCCCTGGCGCTCAGCGAAGCAGTGGATCGCTCCGTTCTTCGGGCCGAAGGCTTTGCTTAGAAAGAACGCCAGATACTCCGCATTCACCCCATTCAGCATCCGCACCTGGGGAATGCGATACCATCGCTCCTTCTGGACGGTTTCCAGATCGCGCTTACGGTTAATCACACCGACCAGCACACGATCTTCGGGGAACATCGCTACGACTTCACACCTTGCTGTGCCCGCAGCGCATTCAGCCTCCGGTCTATCTCCAGAACGCGCGTTTGATGCTCCATCCACCACTGTGGGTCACGCTGAGCGTCCAATTCTTCGACGGACTTACC
>JAEUQZ010000138.1 GCA_016788965.1 Anaerolineae bacterium
ATCGAAAATGGCGTGATAGTCCATCTGTGGCTGAGACATGACGCACCTCGACGATGGGAGTCCCCAGAGTATGTACGCAGATCACGCCGTCGAAGTTGTGGCTTCGCGGGGTGTGTTAGGGCGACTGCTGATCTATCGAGGAAAACAGAGGAGAAAAATATATAGGGAAATTCCATTTGGCAGTCAGGATAGTATACCGCAGCCGTCGCCAACACACCAGTATTGAGTGGAACATTTGTACGCCATTTGTGAGACAATAGCAGCATCGCATACGAAGGAGGTCAAGCGTATGAACGACTTCTATGCCGCTCACAGCCCCGTCAGCCATCCCGGCCGCCATGCCGCCCTGCTCGACGGCCTGCCACGCGATGTGGCCGGAGTCTCGCGCGTGGCACAGGGATTGGTGTACCACTATGTCGCCGATGAGCAGTTCTTTGGCTTCAAGCCGCCCAAAGAGCGCCTACCGGAGATCGACACCCGCAGCATCGAGCGCATCCTGGGGCGGCTCATCGAGATGGACCCCCGCCCATTCGATCAGCCCCGCGCGTTCGATAAGCGCATCATCGGCTGCTGCCGCGACTTCGCGCTGCTGGCCTGCGCCATGCTGCGGCAGGCGGGCTTCCCGGCGCGGTTGCGGCATGGCTTCGCCGGTTACTTCGTGCCCGGTTGGTGGATCGATCACGTGGTGGTCGAGGTCTGGGAGGGGAACCGCTGGCGGCGCTTCGATGCCGAAGTCCCGCCCGGCGATCACTGGGGCTTCAACGTTCAGGACATGCGAACGGACGATCCCTTCGTGACCGGGGGCCGCGCCTGGCTGATGACCCGCCGCGAAGGAGCCGACCCATCGAAGTTCGGCCTCGGCCCGGATGTACCCGATGTGTGCGGGCGCTGGTTCATCGCCGGGCGGATGCAGCAGGACATCGCCGCGCTTCACAAACAGGAGATGCTCTGCTGGGATCAGTGGCGTTATGGGACGGAGGAGGCCGTCCTCACCGCCGAGGACGAGGCGCTGCTTGACCGGGCGGCGGAACTCTCGCTGGAGAGCGACAGCACGGCGCTGCGGGCGCTCTGCGCGTCAGACGAACGCCTGCAAGTCCCCGCCCATGTGGTCTGCTGGAGTCCCGCTGCCGGCCCGCATGAGGTGGCGGTGTAGGCGATATGTGTGGAGGGGGTTCTGGCCGAAGGGCGGGGCTGTTTTCGAGGTGAGATACCGGACGGGCTTCTGCCCGTCCTACCAAGACCCGGTTTGATGGAACCACGCGGCTGGTTCAAGAAAGCCTGGATGAACCCCCGCAGGGGGTGATCTTGCGATAGCCCGGCCATTTCATGACCGGGCGACTCCGCTAGAACCCGTTCAGGTTGCTCAGATCGGCGCGGCCCTGCTGCATGGCGCTGATGGCCTGGAGCAGACCCAGGCGGTTCTGGCGCACCGCCGCGTCCTCGGCATTCACCAGCACATTGTTGAAGAAATCGGTGATGGCTGGCAGCATCGGCTCGAAGGCCGTCAGGAACGCATCGACATTGCCGCCGTCTGCCGCCTGCGCGACCGCCGCAGTGTAGGCCGCGTAGAGGCGCTGCTCGTAAGGATCGCTGAGGCGCTCCGGCTGAACGGCGTAACGGGTCTTCTCCGGGCGGGTGATCCGCACGCAGCGGGCGAAGCCTTCCAGCAGCGGCGTCCAGTCCGGGCGCTTGACCCACGCGCTGAGCTGCCGCAGCCCTTCTAGCGCCCGGTGGGGATTGGCGCTCTGCTCGGCCAGCACCGCCGCGATGACATCACGCGGCCAGTCCTGTTCCTCGACCCAGGCGCGCAGCCGCCCGCCGATGAAATCCAGCACCTCGGCGCGGGCGCTGGCCGGAACTTCGACCGGCTGCGCCGCCGCCACACGATCCACCGCCTCGCGCAGATCGAGGTCCAACCCCTGGCTGACGAGAATCTGGATCACACCCAACGCCGCCCGGCGCAGGCCATACGGATCGGCGGTGGACTTGGGCGCGAGTCCCACGGCGAACAACCCGACCAGACTGTCCAGGCGGTCGGCCAGCGCCAGCAGCGTCCCTGCCGCGCTGGAAGGAACCGCCCCACCCGCGCCGCGCGGCAGCCAGTGTTCGTAGACGGCGTTGGCGACCGCTTCGGACGCCCCGCCCAGCCGGGCGTACTCCCGCCCCATGATGCCCTGCAAGTCGGTCATCTCGACCACCATGTGCGTCGCCAGATCCGCTTTGACGACCTGGGCCGCCTCGCGGGCGATCTTCATGGCAGCCGCATCCGTGCCGAGCAGTCCACCCAGCGGATCGACCAGCCGGGCGACGCGGGCGTTCTTGTCGAACATCGACCCCAGCTTTTCCTGGAAGGTCAGCGTGGAAAGGCGCGGCAGATAATCAGCCAGCGGCTTCTTGATGTCCTCGTTGTAGAAGAAGGCCGCGTCGGAGAAGCGGGCACGCAGCACCTGCTCGTTGCCGTGCGCGACCATATCCAGGTGCAGCGTGTCGCCGTTGCGGACGGCGATGAAATACGGCATCAGCTTGCCCTGGGAATCTTCCACCGGGAAGTAGCGCTGCTTCTTCTTCATGACCATCACCAGCACTTCGCGCGGAAGCTGCAAATACTTCTCCTCGAAGCGCCCCAGCAGCGCCGCCGGGGATTCGACCAGGTTGGTGACTTCATCCAGCAAACCGGGATCATCCGGGATGCGCCCATCGACCTCGGCAGCGATCCTGCCCATCTGCTCGATGATGGCGCTGCGGCGCAGCTCGCCGTTCAGGATGATACCCTGCTGGGCCAGCGCCTCCTGGTAGGCCTTGAGGTTAGTCACTGGAATCTCCGGCGAGCCATACGGACGCAGCCCGCGCGTGGTCGCGCCGCTGGCAACCCCGGCATACTCGAACGAGATGGGCGTCTCGCCCAGCAGCGCTGTCAGCCAGCGGATCGGGCGCGAGAAGGCGATGCCGCTGGCGTTCCAGCGCATGGCCTTGCCGAACTTGATCGACGCGATCAGCTTGGGCAGCGCCTCGGCCAGCACCTCGACCGCCGGGCGGCCCGGCGAGCGCACCGTCGCCGTCACATACTGACCGCCGTCGATCTCGGCCACCTGCAAATCCTCGACGCGGACGCCGCGCCCTTTGGCGAAACCTTCGGCGGCTTTGGTCGGTTTGCCATCGGCATCGAAGGCGCGGTTAGCGGGCGGTCCCTTCTCGACGCGCTCTTCATCCGGCTGCTGCGCGGGGATCTGCCAGGCGGCGATCACCAGACGGCGCGGCGTGCTGTAGACCATGATGCCTTCCTGCGGGCGCAGCCGCAGGTCGTCGAACAGGCGCAGCGCCATATCCTCTAGCTGCTCCTGCGCGGCCATCACATCATCGGCGGGCAGTTCTTCCACGCCGATTTCCAACAGGAAGTCCTGCGGCGCGGTCACGGCTTCGGCTTTGGGCGCGGTTGCCTGCTGCAAGGGAGGCGCATCCCAACCCATGCTGGACTTCAGCAGCGGGTAGCCGAGCGACTCGCGCTGGGCGGCGTAGGCCTTCGCCACGTTGCGGGTCATCGCCCGCATCCGGTGGAAGTAGTAGGCGCGTTCGGTCACGCCAATCGCGCCGCGCACATCCAACACGTTGAACAGGTGGCTGCACTTCAGCACATAGTCGTAGGCCGGGATGAGCGCCCCGGCTTCCAGCGCCCGCTTGCTCTCGTTCTCGTAGACGTTGTAGGTCTGTTTGATCCCGTCGATGTCAGCGATCTCGAAGTAATACTTGCAGTGTTCGATCTCGCTTTGCAGGAAGACATCACCGTACTTCAACCCCGGAACCCACTCGATATCCCAGGCGGCGTTGGTGTCTTGCAGCGCCAGCGCGATGCGCTCCAGCCCGTAGGTGATTTCCACCGACACTGGATTCAGTTCCATCCCGCCAGCCTGCTGGAAGTAGGTGAACTGGGTGATCTCCTGCCCATCCATCCACACTTCCCAGCCGAGTCCCCAGGCTCCCAGCGCCGGGCTTTCCCAGTTGTCTTCCACGAAGCGCAGATCGTGCTGGCGCGGGTCGATGCCCAGCGACTCCAGCGATTGCAGGTAGAGTTCCTGCGGATTGCCCGGATCGGGCTTGAGGATCACCTGGTACTGGAAGTAATACTGCATCCGGTTCGGGTTTTCGCCGTAGCGACCGTCATCCGGGCGGACGCTCGGCTCGACATACGCCACCCGCCACGGCTCCGGGCCGAGGACGCGCAGCAGCGTCGCCGGATTGTTCGTCCCGGCTCCGACCTGAACGTTATACGGGTTCCAGATCAGGCAGCCCTGCGCGGCCCAGAACTCGTGGAGCTTCATGATGATCTGCTGAAAGTTGAGCGGTTTGGTCATGGAATCGGACGGCCTTTGATTGCGTTGGATTGTCGCGGCGTATTATACGAAGCGCCGCCCCGCCGCGCGAGGCTGAGGGTCGCCGCGCTGTAACAAACGTAAATTCTGGATGCGTTGAGGAAACCTCAATGGAACGTTGTGGAAGTTGGTGTATGGTTAGAAAGTACCAACGATGGATCGACGTTCTGCTGTGCCCGATTGTGAAGTGTGCGTAGGAGTTTCACCCAATGGCGACCAAACCCCTCGATGACGCCCGATACTACGCCCGCCTGATCTGCGATTACCTCAAGCAGCAGCCGGGCTGCTACGTGGACGACCCCGCCGAGGTGCGCGAGGCGCTCGGCATCTCCAAAGAGTCGTTCCAGCGCGGCCTGGATTGGTGTCTCAAGCGCAAGATCATCGTGCTGGAGATGACCTCGCCGCCGCCGCCCGCGCCTGCAATGACGCCCGCCCCGGAAAAAACCGAACTGGCTGGCACAGCCAACAAGCTCAGTTCGATGCTGCGCTCACCCGCGCCGGTCTTTGCGGAAAGCGGAGCCTGACCGCCAGCGCAGATCGATCAACACACCCATGAAAACAGCGGAGGAAACCCCTCCGCTGTTCGTTTGATTCACTTACCTTACGCAGGTCGCCCTCATCCTAAATCCTTCTCCCTCATGGAGAAGGACTTCCAGACTCAGCGGCGCGTATGGTTCCCCTCGCCCTGAGGGAGAGGGGCTAGGGGTGAGGGCAACATGAGCGCCCCGCTGCGTAATGTGAGTGATTCAATCGCGGCTTGAACGGATCGGCTACACCATCGCCAGCACGCGGCAGGGACCGCCCGAACCTTTTTCCCAGCGCGGCACACCCACGACCATCGTCGCCGGCTTGCCGATCAGCGTGCCCAGGTTGGCGATGTTCTCCAGGCCGTACTTGCCCGCCCCCAGGATGGTGTAATGCACATCGAAGGTGGCTGAAGCACCGATGTCCAGGCTGAGTGTATCGACAGCGATGCCGTGGATATCGCGCTCTTCCACCAGGAACTTGGCCGCTTCCCCGCTGAAGCCGGGATAGTGCTGCACGCCGTCGGCGTCGGCATTGCGGAAGGTATCTGGCTCCGCCCAGCGCGACTCCCAGCCGGAATACATTGCCACGACCGCGCCCGCCGGAATTTCGCCGTTGGCGGCTTCCCAGGCTTCCAGGTCGGCGACTTCCAGCATGGCATCGTCATCGGTCTCGGCCTTCTTGGAGATATCGACCACGATCACCGGGCTGACCAGCGCCGCCGCCGGATAATTGTCCACCGTCTCGCCATCGGCAATGAAGTGGGCGGGAATATCCATGTGCGTACCGGTGTGTTCCGGGAACGTCCATTCCTGGATATAGAACCCGTTGGCGGCCACCGTCACCTGGTCTTTGCGGGTGGGAACCTGCCCCGGTGTATACGTCGGCGGGTTGACCGAGAAGATATGGCTGAGATCGACCACCTCGGCCATGCCTTGAGCAGCAGCGCGGCGCGGCGGCAGCCCCACCGAGGCCACGGCCAGCCCAGCAGCCGTCAGGCCGCCCAGCTTGAGGAAATTGCGGCGGCTGACCTGGGGCCGACCTTCCCGTTCGATACGTTCACGGACGACGCGGGCAACTTCTGGCGAGCACATAAGGGGTTCTCCTCGTTCACAAAATCCGCTTTTCCCGGCGGCCATCCTGGATGGAACGCCATGAGGTGGGGATTATACGGTTTGCGCGAGACTTTGCTTTGTGCGAGGTATACGAAATTTCAATCCCGTCTTACGGGACGACACGCCGATCATCGCCCTACACGGGTGTGAAGCGCACGAAGCGGAGATGCTCCGCTCCTTTGAGGCGTTCGGCCTGCCCCACTGCCGGATCGAAGCCCCAGAAGCGTTTGACGACATCAGGCTGCGCCTGGCAGTACAGGTCGATCACCCGCGTGATCTCCGCTGGATCGCTCACAGCCGCGCCGCGCATCCGCTGCGCCTTGCCCTGGATGACCAGCGTCACCTCCGGATTCTGAAGCACATTCTTGAACCAGTTGGAGCCGCCGCCCAGGTTGAAAGCCAGCACGCTGTCGCCATCGCGCTGGTAGCCGATTGGGGTCGAGAAGTGTTTGCCGCTCTTGCGCCCGGTCGTGGTGATGACCATCAGCACCTTGCTCATCGGGCCGATCCAGTTGCGGCGCAGCAGAAAGACCTGCGCCTTCATCGCCAGACGGAACATGAAGGTATTGGCGGGCGGAGTGGGCGGTGTGGACATGGTTGCGAACGTCTCCTGATTGATGAAATACGATTTAGAAGCTATTTGAAAAGCCATCCCCACCCCGAAGTTCTTCACAAGAGTAGGTTTTTCATCCTGTACGGGATTGCCCTTCAACCCCTGGAGGGGGTGAGACCATCTAGCCCGGCCATTTCATGGCCGGGTGACGCTCATCAACCCATCTCCCGCGCTGAAAATTCCCACACTCTCCGTAATGATCTTGGCGTTCTTGGCGGTTCGTTTTGTCTCGTCTTGCCCAAAACCTACCCCTGAAGACCGGGCACGACTACCCGATCACCCCCAGCGATTTGCCGACGCGCTCGAAGGTCGCCAGCGCGACCTCCAGATCCGCTGGCGAGTGCGCCGCCGAGTTCATCACGCGGATACGCGCTTTCCCCTTCGGCACGGTCGGGAAGCCGATTGCCATCGCAAAGACACCCGCCTCGAACAGCGCCCGGCTGAACTGCTGCGCCAGCGGCGCTTCGCCCAGCATGACCGGCACAATCGGCGTCTGGCTCACCCCGGTATCGAAGCCGAGCGCCTGCATCCCCTCGCGGAACGTCCGGGCATTGGCCCACAGCCGGTCTACCAGTTCGGTCGATTCTTCCAGCAGATCCACCCCCGCGAGGCAGGCCGCCACATCCGGCAGCGTCATGGCGCTGCTGAACAGGAAGGGACGCGCCCGCTGCCGCAGCCAATCGACCAGCAGCCGCCTGCCCGCCACGATCCCGCCGACCACACCGAAGGCCTTCGACATCGTGCCGACTTCGATATCGACCTTGCCATGCAGCCCGAAGTGATCGACGATGCCGCGCCCGCCTTTGCCCAGCACGCCCTCGCCGTGGGCGTCATCGACCATCAGCAGGATGTCATGCTCCTCGGCCACGGCGTAGAGATCGGGCAGCGGCGCGATGTCCCCGTCCATGCTGAACACGCCGTCGGAGATAATCAGGCGGCGGCCGTACTCGGTCGTCTCGGCGATCTTCGCCCGCAGGTCATCGACGCTGTTGTGATCGTAAGCCACGATCTTAGCCCCGCTCAGGCGGCAGCCATCAATGATGCTGGCGTGGTTGAGCCGGTCGCTGAAGATCACATCGCCTTTGCCGACCAGCGCCGGGATCACCGCGATGTTGGCGTTGAAGCCGCTCTGGAACGTCAGCGCCGCCTCGACGCCCTTGAAAGCCGCCAGCCGCGCCTCCAGGTCGAGGTGCAGCGTCGTCGTCCCGGCAATCGAGCGCACCGCCGCCGGGCCGATGCCCATCCGGTCGATGGCGGCTTTGGCAGCCTCTTTCAATCGGGGATGGTCGGCCAGCCCCAGATAATTGTTGGAGCAGAGGTTCAGCACCCGCCGCCCATCGACTTCCAGCCAGGCTCCCTGTGGGCTGTTCAGGCTGCGGATGGTGTTGTATAGACCCTGCTCTTTCAGGGCGGCCAGTTCGGTCTCGATCCAGGCCAGCTTGGTACTCATTGATGCGGCTCCTCCTTACAGGCTGCGACGCGCCAGGCGGTGGAAATCCTCCCGCAGGCGCGGATAGAGTTCGAGATACTGCGCGTACACATCCTCGTAGAACGCATGGCGGGCGGCGTCCGGCTCGGTGATCGCCCCGTAGCGCACCACCCGCTCGCAGGCTTCGCTCAGGCTGCGATACACCCCCGCCCCCACCCCGCCAATCAGCGCCGCGCCCAGGCTGGCCTGCTCGGTCGAAAGCGTCCGTTGCAGCGGCAGCCCGTAGACATCGGCCTGAATCCCGCGCCAGATGTCGCTCTCGCCGCCGCCCCCCGCCGCGATCATCGTATCCGCCGCCGCTCCCAACCCCCGGCTGATCTCCACCGCCTGCCGCAGCGAGAAGGCCACGCCCTCCATAATCGCCCGCGCCAGATGGCCGCGTGTATGGTGGGCGCTCAGCCCGACGAAGGTCCCGCGCGCCAGCGAGTCCATGTGCGGGGTGCGCTCCCCGGCCAGATGCGGCAGGAACAGCAAACCCTCCGCCCCTGGCGGGATGGCGGCCGCTTCCGCGCTCAGCCTCGCATAAGCCTCCGGGTCGCCCTCCAGCCCGACGATGCCCCGCAGCCAGCGCAGCGACAGCCCCGCCGAGAGCGTCGCCCCCAGCACGAAATACTGGTCAGGCACGGCGTGGTTGAACACATGCAGCCGCGCATCGGTCGGCACGCGCCCGCCCAGCGGCCGCTCGAACGGGATGAACACCTGCCCGCCGCTGCCCAGCGTCACCGAGCCGCGCCCTGGCCGGATCAACCCGTTGCCGACCGCCTGGGCCGGTTGGTCGGCGCACCCGGCCACCACCGGAATGCCCGGCCGCAAACCCATCTCCTCGGCCGCGCCGCGCAGCAGATACCCCGCCACCGCCGTCGAAGCCTTCACTGCCGGGAAGATGCGCTCCGGCAGACCCGCCTTCTGGATGATCGTTCGCGCCCAATCGCGCCCGCTGACATCGAAGATGCCCGTCCCCGCCGCGTCGCTGACATCGACTGCCGCCTCGCCCGTCATCCGGCAACGCACGGCATCTTTCGGCGGCAGCACGAACGCCGCCTGCTCCAATAGCTCCGGCTGATGCTTGTGCAGCCACAGCAGCGTCGCCGCCTGGAACCCGGCGGCCGGCAGCGTCCCGGCGATGGCCGCGTAAGCCTCTGCCCCCAGCAGACCGCTCAGTTCGGTCACTTCCTGCCCGGTGCGCTGATCCGCCCAGATGATGGCCGGATGCAGCTCGCGCCCGTCCGCGCTGAACAGACTCGTCCCGTGCATCTGCCCGCTGAAGCTGATCGAGGCCACCGCCTCGCCCAGCCCGCCCGCCGTGACCTGCCGCGTCACTTCGACCGTCGCCGCCCACCAGTCATCCAGCTTCTGCAGAGCTTGATCCGGCGTCGGACGGTAAATCGGATACTCGCGCCCGGCCACGGCGCGGATTTCGGCCCGCTCGACATCGAAGAGCAGGGCCTTGGCGCTGGACGTTCCAATGTCGATTCCCAGGAGATAAGTCATGATCGTTGTGAAAAGGTTCGAAAAAGGCTAAAGAAGTCGATCTTTCCCGTGTATGGTCGCAACGCAGCCTCACGAATGCGGGATTCTGGGGATATATTTCCCAAAGTTGGGATAAATATCCCGCGCTACTTCCCTTCCGCCAGCGCATCCAGCAGGCGCGGCGGCAGCATCCAGACCAGCGCCCCCCGCAGCGGACTGCGTGAGAACACATCCACCCGCGCCAGCCCACCTTTCTTCATCACGCTCTCGGCGCCGCCCACCAGCATCGAAACAGCGATGCTCAGATCAGGTTCATGTCCGACGAACAGCACCTCTTCTTCCGCGCCCAGGTCAGCGATCAAATCGCCGACATGATCCAGGTTGAAACCGAAGTTCAATTCATCGCGCACAGTGACGCCCATGCCCAGGGCCTCGGTCAGCATATCCGCCGTCTGCCGGGCACGCACCCGTGGACTGCTGAACACCCGGATGGGACGCACCCCCAACCGCAGCAGCGCCCGCCCGGCTGCCCCGCTGCGCTCGACGCCCTTGACCGTCAGGCGGCGGGCAAAATCGTCGAACTCCGGGCCGTCAGCATCTTCAGCATGACCGTGCCGGAAAAAATACAACTTCATCGGGGTCCTCCCTTTGCCTGCGTGTGTTGATTGTAACAGAACACGCCCTGCTCTGCCCCCTTCCGCCGATTTCCCTGCGCTGATTGGACTGACCGTCGCAGAAATCGAGCGGATGCGATACAGTAAGCTCTCTGGACTCACAACCATGAGGAGTTGTGCTGTATGACCCGTCGCGCAGCCAAACAATCCCTGGGGCTGCTGCTCAGCCTGGTGCTGGCCGTCCTGCTAGGAGCCTGCAACCTGCTGACCTCCCCTGACTCCGTTCAATCCGCCATCAGCGGCCCGCCCGTGGTGCAGATTGCCGCCCCGCCGGCTAACGCCACCTACCTCGAAAGCGTCGCCGTCAACATTCAGGCGCTCGTCACCAACGCCGGCGCCGATATCGACCGGGTGGAAATCCTGGTGGACGGAACCATCATCCAGACGCTTCAGCAGCCCAATCCCGGCGGAGCGCCCAGCTTCAGCATCGCCCAGGCATGGCAGGCCGCCGGAACCGGGGCGCACACCCTGAGCGTCCAGGCCTTCCGCGCCGATGGCTCCAGCAGCGCCCCGGCCACGGTGACGGTCAACGTCATCTCCCAGGCGCAGATGACCCCCACCCTCGCCGAGCAGCAGGCCAACCCGACAGCCCAGACTCAACCCGGCGGCAATCAGACACAGCCGACCACCCCGCCGCAGCAGGTGCAGCCGACCACTCCGCCGACGGCGGTCCCGGCCAGCCCTGTGCCCCAGGCTTCGCCCACGCCCAACGTACCCACCGCCACCTTCCTCCAGGGCGTGAACGTCCGCAGCGGCCCCAGCACAGCCTTCGTCCCGCCCATCGGCAGCTTCGCCGCCGGGCAGGCCACCGAAATCCTGGCGCGGACGCCTGCCGGGGATTGGTACAAGGTGCGCTACTACAACGGCGAAGGCTGGGTCTTCGGCCAACTACTGAGCGTCTCCGGCGACACCTCGCGCATCGCCGTCGATCCCGGCCCGCCCATCCCGCAGCCGACGGCCGTCCCGCCCACGCCCATCCCGCCGACGCCCGTTCCGGTCGCCAATGTCAACCTCGTCGCGGGGACGATCCGGCTCACCCCGGCTTCGCCCAACTGCAACGAAACCATCTTCATCACCGTGGATGTCGCCAACTTCGGCCA
>JAEUQZ010000139.1 GCA_016788965.1 Anaerolineae bacterium
GTCAGCCGCGCCACCCCCTCCGCAGGATGGACGCAGTAATCGGTGATCCCGACCAGGCGGTCGCCCAGATGGAGATCGAACAGCGACTCGGTCACGCTCGGAACCAGCGAAACCACCCGCTGGGGCGGTTCCCGCACCGGAGCATCCATCTGGTAGACATACGTCGAATCATTCATCCTGCATCACGCCATTCTGATTGGAAAAACCGTCTCTCCGTATGGACTCTGTATTCTCTGTGCCTCAGTGGTGGAATTGGATTGGTTTTCAAGGATGTCACTGTGCAACCACTTCGCGGTTCAACGCTTACACGAATACCAGTTGACCCCGCTCCGGCCCCACGCTCACCGTGCGAATGCGTACCCCGACCAACTCGCTGATCCGCTGGATATAGGCAATCGCGTTGTTGGGCAGATCAGCCAGATGCCGCGCTCCGGTGACATCCTGAACCCACCCGGTGACGCTTTCGTAGACCGCCTCCGCCCGCGCCAGTTCCGCCATCGTGCTGGGCGGATAATCCACCTCGCGGCCATCGATGCGGTAGGCTACCGCGATCTTCAGTTCAGGCAGGCCGCTCAACACGTCCAGCTTGGTGAGGAACAATTCGGTGAAGCCGTTGATCTGCGCCGCGTAACGCAGCACCACCGCATCCAGCCAACCGCAGCGGCGCGGGCGGCCGGTCGTCGTGCCGAATTCGTCCCAGAAATTCTCGCCCGTTCCGCGCAGACGGCTCGCCAGTTCGCCTTCGAGTTCGGTAGGCATCGGCCCCGATCCCACCCGCGTGCTGAAGGCTTTGGCAACCCCCACGACGCGATCCACCGCGCCGGGGCCAATGCCCAGGCCGGTCAAGGCTCCCCCCGCCGTCGGTGATGAACTGGTCACGAACGGATAATCACCGTGATCGACATCCAGCAGCGTACCCTGTGCCCCTTCGCACAGCACCCGCGCCCCATCGCGCAGCCGCTCATTCAGGTATTGGGCGCTGTCCCGCACATACGGTTGCAGCAGCGCTGCCGCATCCAGGTACTGCACCGCCGCCGATTTTGCATCCAGCGGGGCATGTCCATCGCGAACCAGCGCCGCATTCGCCCGCTCCATCATCCGTTCAATCGAATCGGCAAAACCTTCCGGATCGCGCATTTCCCCGGCACGGATGCCCTGCCGCCCGGTCTTATCCAGATAGGCCGGGCCTATGCCCCGCAGCGTCGTGCCGATGGCCTGGCTGCCGCGTGCCTGTTCGGAGGCGCTGTCCAGCGCGATGTGCGCCGGGGTTATCAGGTGCGCTCGGCTGCTGATCATCAGGCGTTCGGGTGAAATCTCGACGCCGATAGCCTTCAGGCCGTCGATCTCCTTCAGGAGATTGACCGGGTTGACGACCATGCCGTTGCCCAGCACGCAGACGACATGCTCGTGGAGGATGCCGGACGGAACCAGATGCAGCTTGACGACCTGACCGGAAACGACCACCGTATGCCCGGCGTTGTCGCCGCCCGCATACCGCGCCACCACATCGGCTTCGGCGGCCAGCCAATCCGCCACACGGCCTTTGCCTTCGTCACCCCATTGCGCGCCGACCAGAATCGTTGCAGGCACAATGCCTCCCTGTGTCATGAACGGCAGCGCCCGCCGTTCTCGCGGTGTTTTTATACCAGTACCAGGGGATATTATAGCAAAGCTTCATCAGATCACAGCGGGGAGATGCTCCACGGGAACATTCGGAAATGGACGCAGCTCCAACTTGTGCCTTAACAATCAGGAAGATGCGTGGAGCGTCCCCTGGCATACCGCCGACGCCGCGTAGGGGGCGACCCGCGTGTCGCCCCGCAACAGCTATTCAAGCATTCAAGAGACACCAAAGAGTGACAATAATGTCACCCTTTCCATCCCATTTTGTGCTATCGTGGATTTACATGCCGGTAGGGGCAGGTTGACGCTCCTTAACAATTGGATACGGCGCTGCCTTTTGTCCCTTTAGTGGACATGGCTTTTCGGCAGCCAGATCACTTTAGTGTCTGGCGGCGCAAATCGGATATCCGCCCGATTTTCTGGAACATCATCATGCCTAGCCATGACCACAAGCACAGCAGCCCAAATGAGAATCGGAGCCGATTCTCATTCTTATCATTCTCAAGAATCTTCTCAATATCGCCGAATCGCTGCCTTGCATGTAAGGAGCCTGTCACGAAAAGAGGCCAGTTGCAACTGCAACATTTTCAACTTTTGCAACATTTCGCGCGATTTGCATTTGCGGGTTTTGCAGCATTCGCGGCATTTCTGGCAAATCCGCGCCTTGCATGTAAAGCATTTGGCACAAAATTGCCAGTTTGCCATTGCCGAAATTGCCGCCATTTGTGCCAATTCGTCCGTCCGACACTGACGACAATGACGACATTCCCGACAAGTTACGGCCCAGCTTATATATCTCTGATCTGCCAGCTAATATCCATCGGCTTTCTCTATCAACTATAAACCATAAACTACCACCTACTAACTGCGTCAGCCCGTGAACCGCGGCCCCAGGGCAATCGTCACCTGACGCAGCCCCCAGGTCTCCACCTCGCCATCCGGCCCCAGCGCCAGAGCCGACCCTACCCCGATCCCAACCGCGATCCCGGCAGGCTGCGCCTCGAGGAACTGGCGGACGCTGGGTGCTTCGGCAGCGGCCACGATGCCCGGAAACACCGCCATCCCCTGCGCCCAATCCAGCCCTGGCCGGATACTTCCATCCGGCAGCACCAGCCATTCCCCGAAGACGGCTGCGCTGCTCCCCTCGACCAGGATGACCGCGCCGTTCTCGTAGGCGATCAGAAGCCCCTGTACCGCCGCGCCCAGCAGCGCCGACCGGACTTCCTGCGGGTCAGCCTCTACGCTGATGACCACCATCCCGGCCTCGGCAAGGTGACGCTGGATGGTTTCGTCGTCCTCAGCGAACAGATCGACCAGGTAGCCGGACGGTGCGCCCAGGTCTTCCAGATCGGTCAAGGCGCTCTCGGCCTCGGCAATATGGCTCCCGAAGGTGACGTAAGCGACTCCCCCATCGGCGGACAGCCGCCCCACTGCCCGTGCATGGACATCGCTGGCCTCGTCGGTTCCACCGGAAAGCACCAGCCAACCGCGCCCATCTCGCCAGCGCAGGACGTTATTCCGCCCCATTGCTGTACCCCGGCAGCACATACGAAGCCACCGCCGAGGACATCAGCGCCACGCCTAGCGGCAGCGCGTCCTCATCGATGTTGAAGCAGGGATGGTGATGGCCGTGGGTGATGCCCTGGGCGCGGTTGCCCGCCCCGACGAAGAAGTACATCCCCGGTACGTCGTCCATCAGATAGGCCACATCCTCCGAGGCCATCGTCCGCACCGTATCATCCAGCGCGTCTGCGCCGACGACTCGCGCGAAGGCTTCCCGTACCTGAGCCGTCACCTGCTCGTCGTTGACCACCGGGATGGTCAGGTGCTTGACGGTGATGTCCACCGAGCAGCCGACCGACGCGCAGACCGACTCCGTGACCGACCGGATCAACTGTTCCAGCACCTCGCTGGTGTAGGCATTGAAAGTACGGAATGTGCCCCGGATTTCGACTTCCTGCGGGATGATGTTGAAGGCATCACTGCTGCTCCGCACCCCCGTCACGGACAGGACAACCGCCCCGGCCATCGCGTCCATCTTACGGCCCACGAGCGTATGCAGCGCCATGATGACCTGCCCGGCGCAGTGTACCGGGTCAATCGTGATGTAAGGCATGGCCGCGTGACCCCCCCTGCCCCGGATCACCATCTGAAAGGTGGACGACCCCGACATGATGGCTCCGTCGGCCACCCCGACCGTGCCGATTTCCAGCCCCGTCCAGACATGCAGCCCCAGCGTCACATCCGGGCGTGGATCTTCCAGCACGCCATCCTCGATCATCGCCAGCGCCCCGCCCATGCCCTCTTCGCCCGGTTGAAAGACGAACTTGACCCGCCCCTTCAATGCGCTCCGGTAGGCGCTCATCAGCCGCGCCACGCCCAGCGCGATGGTCACATGGGCATCATGGCCGCAGGCGTGCATCTTACCGGGAACGGTCGAAGCGTAATCGACACCCGTCTCTTCCCGGATCGGCAGCGCATCCATATCTGCGCGAACCAAAACCGTTGGGCCGTCCTCGTCACCTTCCAGCAAACCGACCACGCCGGTCGTGGCGATGCCGGTCTGCACTTCCAGACCGAGCGCAGCCAGTTCCGCCGCGACGATGCCAGACGTGCGAAACTCCTCGAAGCCCAACTCCGGGTAGCGGTGCAGATCACGGCGGCAGGCCACTAAGTCGCCTCGCATAGCCGAGGCATGAGACAGGAAGTCGATACTCACAGCTTCTCCCTATTCAGCAGGCAGCACATATTCCGCCACCGCCGAGGCCATCAAGGCCACGCTCAGCGGCAGCGCGTTTTCATCGAAGTCAAAGCGGGGATGATGATGCCCATAGTATTCGGTACGATCCGGCACAGACGCCCCAACGAAGAAGTACATACCGGGGATTCCGTCCATGAACAGTCCCACGTCCTCCGATCCCATCGTGCGTTCGTCTTCGACCAGTCCCGCTTCCCCGACAAAGCGCGTAAACACGGGCCGCAGCCGTTCCGCCACAAGCGGATCGTTGGCAACCGGAGGGATGTTGTGTTCCACTTCCAGTCGGGTGGTGCAGCCCATCGCCGCCGCGATACCGCTGCCGATCTCCTGCATCCTCCGCTCGACCAGATCGCGCACCGAATCGGTGAAGGTGCGGATCGTTCCCCAGAGTTCAACCTCCTGGGGAATGATGTTATAGGCAGTGCCAGCCATCATCCGTGTCACCGAGACAACGGCGCTCTCCAGCGGGTTGACATTGCGGCTGACAACCGACTGAATGGCCGTGACGATCTGCGCGGCGCAGACTACCGGATCAACCGCATACTGCGGCGAGGCCGCGTGACCACCGCGCCCGGTAATGACCATCCTGAACGTGGTCGATCCGGCCATGGTCGGCCCGGTGGCGACGCCAAGCCGACCGATAGGCATCCCATTCCAGAGGTGCAGTCCCAGCGTGACATCCGGGCGTGGATTTTCCAGCACCCCATCCGCGACCATCGCCTTCGCACCCTTGACGATCTCTTCCGCTGGCTGGAAGACGAACTTGATCCGCCCGCGAATCTGGTCTCGGTATCCGGTGAGGATTTTGGCAACACCCAGGGCGATAGCCGTGTGCCCATCATGGCCGCAGGCGTGCATTTTGCCCGCCTCCTGGGACGCATGGGCGAAGGTGTTTTCCTCCAGAATCGGCAGGGCATCCATATCCGCGCGAACCAGTATGGTCGGCCCGTCCTGATCGCCCTCCAGCAGACCGACCACCCCGGTCTTGCCGACGCCGGTCTGGACTTCCAGACCCAGCCGATGCAGTTCTTCGGCGACAATTCCGGCGGTGCGGACTTCCTCGAAGCCCAATTCAGGGTGCTGGTGGAAATCCCGGCGGCGGGCAATCAGTTCGTCACGTAAGTTATCGGCCTGTGCTTTGAAATCCATTTTTGACTCGTCCTCTTCAACGTCTAAAGGTAATCACCCGGAACTGTTCCATGTAGCGCGGCGCATCATCCGGCGATTCGGGATCATGATTAGAACGCTGGCGTTCTTCCATCGCTGCCATATCGGGAATCTGGCTCTTATGCTCGCGCAGCGCCCGAATCTTGGTGTCCAGAAAGGCGGTCACATCGACCTTGACCGTCGGTGAAGCCGTTCCGCTGATATACACCTGCCTGACCTTATGCGTCGCCAGCCCTTCGTCCCGCTCCAGTTCCGGGAAGTTCAGATGATCCCGCGCCGTTGGATAAACAGCCTCCAGCGTGGCCGCCCCTATTGCCCGGTGATCCGGGTGGTTCAAGGACTGCGTGCCGAACCAGAACACCGTGGGGTCGCAGGTCACGACGATATCGGGCTGCTTGAGGCGAATCAGCCGGGTCAGGGCACGGCGCAGATCGAGATTCGGCTGCAACTCGCCATCGGGATAACGCAGAAAAACGACCTCAGGCACGCCCAGGACGGCCGCTGCATTGCGCTCTTCTATTTCCCGAATTTCGACCAGTTTTGGTGGAGTCATGTCCGGGTCGCTGCTGCCTTTGTCCCCACTGGTGGCGATCACAAAGACGATCTCGGCTCCTTCAGAAGCCCAACGCGCAAACGTCCCGCCGCAGAAATACTCCGGGTCGTCTGGGTGGGCAAAGATACCCATCACCCGTCGAGCGGGCTGTTCTGGATGTGAGTCTAACATGACTTCCTCGATAGAATGCGTTTAGGTAAAGCAGGCAACAATCAACCGCCGAAACTGAGACGATCCGGCGGTTGCAGAGCATCTATCCACGCTTGGACTGTCTTAATCGTCCTGTGGGGTCGTACCGGGCTTCATCCCGCACTCACAGGGGCCATCCCCATGCCGGGTACAGGGGTCTTTAGCCTTGTTTTGCAGTGCTTCCCATTCCTCGATGGGGATCAATTCCTCACGCTTGAGGAAGTGGCGGGTTTCCTCCACGAGAACGGTAACGGCATCGAGCAGTGGATGCACGTCCAGCACTTTGCCTTCGCCGTGAGGCGTGCCGACTCGTTTGTTCCTCTTCGGCAGGACCTTGCGGGCTTCGACATACTGTTCGTATTCATAGACGAGGCAGCAGCGCAGCCGCCCACACATCCCAGTGATCTCAGACGGGTTGAGGGAAATGCCCTGCATCTTCGCCATTTTGATCGAAATCGGGCTGAAATCCGTCAGGAAGGTGCTGCAACAGCGGGTCTCGCCGCAGGCTCCGAAGCCGCCGAGCAGCTTGGCGACATCGCGCGGGCCGATCTGCCGCATTTCGACCTGAGTAGAACTGTAGATGCCACTCAATTCAGAGAGTAGGCGGTTGGTGTTGATCTTGTCTTCGGCAGTAAACAGGAAGGTCAACATGCTGCCGTCATAGTTGTAGTGTGCGGCAATGAACTTGACCTCTCTGAAGCTGCCCAACCGCCGCGCGATTTCGACGCACTTCTCCAGAGCTTCATCCTGGCGCAGTTCCCAGTACTGCCTCAGCGTCAAATCGCGGGGTGTGGCGGGACGCATGATGGGTTTGTAATCGCGGGATTCTTCGCCCGGTTGGGTAAAGCTGACCACCTGCCCCATCTGACGACCTCGTGCCGTTTCCACGATGACATAATCGCCTACCTTGACGGAAGGATAGGCGCTGTAATCGAAATGGTACAACTTGCCTACGTGGTGAAATCGAACGCCTGCCAGGGTGCGCTGCTGTTCGATGATTTGATCGGTCATGGAATACGCTACCTTCTTCAATAATCTGTCTATCGACTGGATTTATCATAGTACAGACGCGGTCACAAGCCAAAATATTGACAGATTCCCTCCAGAATGCTAGGCTCATCGCGCCGATAGTACCTTACACGACACATCCATTTCCTGCCAGATTGTCACGGAGCAACCCGATGATCTGGTTTTCGTTGCACAACAGGTTCGGTGGTTGACCTATGTCAACGCTGGTCATGAAATTCGGCGGATCATCCGTTGGGAGAACTGATGCCTTAGCTCAGGTTCTCAGCGTTGTCCTGCATGAACGGGAACGATGGGATCGCCTGATGCTGGTCGTTTCCGCGCTGGATGGAGTCACCGATGTGCTGATCGAGGCGGCCCATCTGGCCCAACTGGGCAACCAGCGCGGCTACCGGCGCATCATCGCCAATCTGCGAACACGGCATCTCTCGCTCATCGATGAACTCCCGATGGGCAGCACCGAGCGCGCGGCGCTCCAAGCCGATATCGACCGCTTGCTATTCGATCTGCTGGACATTTACCATGCCATGCCGCAGGCAAGCGGCGGAAGGCCGATGACGGGCATGGTGGACGCCACGGTTGGGGTCGGCGAAAAACTCTCCGCACGGATCATCGCCGCACTGCTGCGCCAGAGCCAGATCCGCAGCGTGGCAATCGATACCACGTCTCTGATTGTGACCGATGACACCCACGGCTTTGCGACACCCAACCTCCCGCTGACACGGCAGCTCATCGACGCCAATCTGCTGCCCCTGGTGGAACGCGGGATCGTGCCGGTCGTGACCGGCTTTATCGGAGCGACCAGCACAGGTCAGCCCACCACCCTGGGACGCGGGGGCAGCGATTACACAGCCTCCATTCTGGGGGTCTGCGTGCGGGCCGATGAAATCTGGATCTGGTCGGATGTCGATGGGATGATGACGGCTGATCCGCGTGACGTTCCGAATACGCGGGTCATCCCGCTGCTGGATTATGACGAAGTGGCCGAGATGTCCTACTTCGGCGCGCGTGTGCTGCATCCGCGTATGATTGGCCCGCTGCGGGCGGAACACATTCCAGTACGGGTCAAGAATGTTTTCAAGCCGCAGCAAGACGGCACACTAATCAAAGCATTGGGTAAATCACATACCGCGCGGCTCAAGGCCGTAACCGCCATCTCCGGAATCACGTTGTCGGCAGAGCGAAGCAGCCCAACCACAACACTGCCAGCCATGATCGAGATGTCGAGTCCAATTGCGACCAGTGTCTACGCGGATGTGATCATTGCCGCGCAGTCCAGCACGCGCACGCTGATCTGCTACCTGATCCCGACTCTGGCCGGCCCGGACGCGCTCCACACCATGCAGGCGGCGCTCCGCGAATTGGCTGCCAAGGTGGGTGATCCACCGTGGGAGATTCAGATTGTGAACATCATCACGGTAGTGGGATCGAATGCGGCACAGTGGGGATCGATCAGCACCCACCTGTTGGACGCCGTGGGCGATATTCCTGTCACGGCCAGCGCACAGGGGCCATCCGGTTTCAGTTTCTCCATCGTCGTGGGCGGCGCGGATGGCGAAGCCGCTCTTCAGCGCATCCACGAGACCATCCTCAATAGCGCGTGATATAGCGGTCGATCTCCCAGGCTGTGATCTGGCGGTTGTATTCCTCGAACTCCTGGCGCTTGGCCGCCTGATAACGGTCGCTGATGTACTGACCGAGGGCGCTCAGGATCACATCGTCCTGTCCTAGCACATCCAACGCCTCGCCGAGTGAGGTCGGCAGCATCTCCAACATCCGCAGCCGTGAGCGGTCGCGGCGAACCAGCGTCTCTTCCACCGGATCAGGGAGTTCAAGCTGCTGCCGGATGCCATCCAGACCGGCCATGAGCATCACGGCAGTTGCCAGATAGGGGTTGCTGCTAGGATCAGGGCAGCGGAGTTCCAGGCGGGTGTGAGCTTCGCGGCCAGGGCTGATGTGCGGTACGCGGATGAGCGCCGCCCGGTTGATATGCGCCCAGGTGACATATACCGGCGCTTCAAAGCTTGTGCCCAGACGCTTGTAGGAGTTCACCAGGGGAGCCAACACCGCGCACATGGCGCGGGCGTGCTGAAGCTGTCCGGCCAGAAAATACCGGGCGGTTTTCGAGAGTCCATACTGATCGTTGGTATCGACAAAGACATTCGAGTTGCTGCTCAGGTCATGAAGACTCTGGTGGGTGTGCATCCCTGATCCGGGCAGGTTCGAGTCAGGGCGCGGCATGAAGGTGCAGTGCAGATTGTGGCGATTGGCAACCGATTTGAGCGCCACCCGCGCCGTCAGAATGCGATCTGCCGAAGCCAGCGCATGGTCGTAACGAAAATCGATCTCGTGCTGCCCAGCCCCATTTTCATGATGGGTCGAATCGACCTCGATGCCCATTTGCGTCAAAACGCGCACCATCTCGCGGATGACGGGCTTGACCGGATCGGTCGAGAAATCGAAGTAACTGGTTTGATCGATGGGTGACAAAGGAAGCAGGGAACGGTTTTCCCCGGCGCGGAACAAAAAGAATTCCAGTTCCATGCCGGTCTTATAGGAGAAACCCATCTCTTCGGCCTGCTTGAGCGCCTTGATGAGTACATTGCGAGGATCACCAATAAACGGTTCGCCGCGCAGCGTGTGGACATTGCAGATCAGACGGGCGGTGCGGTGGCTCTGATCCCAGGGGAGTACCGTGAAGGTATTCACATCCGGCACGAGCATCATGTCGCTTTCGGCGACACGGGCAAAGCCTTCAATCGACGAGCCGTCGAAGTGGGATCCATGCTCGATCACCCGGCGGACTTCTGAACTCGGAACGGTCACGCTCTTGACCATTCCGGTAATGTCGGTGAACCAGAGATCGACAAGTTCGATCTGCTGATCTTCAATCTGGCTCAGGATCGCGTCGGTTGTGGACATGGGCACAGCAGCCTTTTCATGCACTATCGGGCATCACTGAATGCCAGTATAGCGGAGTGAGAGCCAACAAACCTACAGACCAGTCCGCCAAATCGTCCATGCTGAACGTTGGTGAACGCAACCAACTATTCGGTGAGCGGCAGCACGCCGAGGTATCCGAGTACCGCGTCGATTCCGAGGATGTAGCTGCGCCAGCCAAAACCCGCGATCTGCCCGATGCAAACAGGCGCCAACAGGGATGTATGGCGGAAGGGTTCGCGAGCATGAATGTTACTCAGATGCACTTCGACAACGGGGATGCTGATGGCGCTGATCGCGTCACGGAGCGCAACCGAAGTATGGGTGTAGGCTCCGGGGTTGAAGACGATCCCGTCGGCCCAGTTGCGGGCAACATGCAGAATGTCGATCAGCGCCCCTTCATGATTGGACTGCTCGGCACGCAGCTCGGCCTTGTGCCAGCGGGCGCGGGCGGCCGCCCACTGGTTGATCTGTTCTAAGGTGACGCTCCCGTAAACCTCTGGTTCACGAGTGCCCAGCAAATTCAAGTTGGGGCCGTGCAGCAGCAGGATTCTCTTGGTCATTTTAGACTCTCCAAAACATGAATCACGTCCGCCCTGGGAATACTCTCCTGGATCAGTGGTTGGCCGATGTCGCGGAGGAGTACAAAGCGCGACTTTCCCGCCTGCCACTTCTTGTCTGTGCCCATGGCCGCGTAAAGGGCTGATGGATCAAGTTCACCTAAGCGCGTGGGCAGCCCAACCTGCGCGACGATGCGCTCAACCCGCTGCGCCAACGCATCGGTACACAGACCAAGCCGGGCTGATAAGCGCAGCGCCGCGACCAATCCCACACCGACAGCTTCGCCGTGAGGCCACGCATAGCGAGAAACCTGCTCGATGGCATGAGCGAAGGTGTGTCCCAAATTGAGGTGAGCGCGGATGTTGTGTTCATAAGGGTCTTGCTGAACCACATCGACTTTGACCTGTACCGCCCGCTGTACTAGATCGGCGGCCTGTGTTGGATCATGAGCCAATTCGGAGAGATTGGCCGCCGATTCAATCTTGTCGAGCAGAAGCG
>JAEUQZ010000013.1 GCA_016788965.1 Anaerolineae bacterium
GAAGACAGCGCCACCAGCATCCGCTTCCGGTTCGAGGGCGAAGGGTTGCGGATCCGCTATGTGGCGGCGCGCAATATGGGGCTGTTCCAGATCACTGTGGACGGCATCCTCATCGATACCGTCGATGCCTATGCCGAGGGCCTCCTGTTCCTCGGCACGCGCGTCTATTTCGTCGGTTCGGGCGTACACCTGCTGGAACTGCGGCCGACCGGACAGAAGAACGGTCGCAGCGAGGGAGTCACTGTCGGACTGGACGCCATCCAGATCTGGCGAGGCGATGGGCACACCCTCATCGTCCCGCCGCCTATGCTCACCATGACACCCTCGCCGGAACCGCAGCCGGTCGCATTCGCTTTGGTCAGCGCGCCACCAACGATGCAGGCAACCGCCACTGAGATCGCGCCATTCCCGATCACCGCCTCCATCGTCATTGCCTACGACGAGAATGGCAACCGCGCCGTCGATCCGGCGGAGGGTGTAGCGGGCATCTCAGTGCGACTGGTCGAGGTCGGGACGAACCGTGCACTGGCGCAGGCGTTCACCGATGCGAACGGTTACGCGCAATTGCAAATCAGTGCTTCCGTCGAGGTGCGCCTGGTTGTGCCCTACTTCGGCAGGGTTTATCCCATTTCGACGGGCCGGCGAGCTGCCGATGCCCGCTTCACGCTGCTGCTCGCCCCCGGCAACCAGCCCGGTCTGATCCCCTAGGAGTAGCCCTATGCCACTCGATCTTCTCCTCGGTCTGCGAATCGCCATCGACACCTTCTGGTACAACCTGCTGCTCAGCCTGGCGGGGCTGCACTGGGGTTTGCTGCGCGGCTTGGTCATGATGGGCTACATCGTCGAGGTCATCAACCGCTGGCTGGCGCAGAATGCCTTCTCGCCGCTCATCCAGATGACCAACAACACCCTCGAAGTCGCCGTCGGACTGGCGTTCATCGTGGCGCTGTTCGTCCTGGGCATCACCTACCTGCTGGCGGCGATCATCCGGCTGGATGTGGTCAGCCCACGCAGTGCCGTGGTCTGGTACATCGCCGGGTCGCTGTTCTTCGCGGCTGGCCCGTCGCTCTACCAGGGCATGAATGACTTCCGCATGACCATCGCCGAGGGCTTCTACCTGAGCGCGCTGAATGGCTTGCAGGGCAGCGTCGGCGGGACGTTCGGCTCGCTCAGCCAGGTGCAGAGTACCGATCTCGGCATCGGGACGATCTGCGACCACCTCGGCGTGTATCTGCCCAATGCTGCCGGGCCAGGTCGGATCGACGGGCTGGATGTCGCCCTGGCCTATCTGCGGGCCGACGGGCCGGATGTCATGGGCTACCCGCAGCCCTTCTGCTCCCCCGGCTGCCCACCGCATCTCTACAACCCGCTGACTGGAGCGTTTGTCAGCCCGATCCCGCAGGAGTGGTACTTCCCCGGCTCGTACTTCGATGTGGCGCAGGGGCCGCCGCTGGCATTCGACACTCTGACCGATGCCCAACGCGCTGCCTCAATCGCTATCGCGTCCTCATCGCAAGGACGGCTGCTGACCGCTTGGCCGCTGGTGCTGTTCGGCGTGGTCGAGCAGCTCGTCTACCTGCTCATCACCATCGCCCAGGGACTGACCTTCATCTCGTTTGGCGTCGCTATCCTGTTCGCCTTCTTCAAGCGTACCGAGGTGATTGCCAACTCCATCCTCAACCAGTGGATCGAGCTGATCGTGCAGACGGTCATCATCGCCCTCATCCAGGCGTTGGTCGTGGCGCTCTTTCTGGCTATGGATCACGATATTGCCTGCACCTACTTTGCCCCTCGCCCGGCACTCTTGATTCGGGCAGAATTGTTCGTGGGGGTTCATGTGTTCTCACTCCTTGTCTCTTGGTCGAAACAAGTCTGTGAGCGAACCCCTTTTTTCACCAGTCCATGTTATTCTGTGGAGCTACCCCCGGATTTCGATTCTTTGCAAAAACGCTCTTTAACCGCAAAAAGGACGCTCGCGCATGGAGACGGTCAATTCCCTTCCAGAGCGGGAGACATTTTCACAGCGGCTTTCCAGATGGCAAACGCGGGGTACAAAATACTGGCTGATCCTGCCGGCCATGCTGCTGATGCTGGGCTTCGCCATCTTTCCCCTGTTCTACTCGCTGGGTTTAAGCCTGACAAGCTGGACGGTTCAGAACCCGAACCCACCGTTCATCGGGCTGGAGAACTACCGGCAGGTCTTGTTCGAGGATGCCCGCTGGCAGTCCGCGATGGTGCGTACCCTGCTGATGACGGGGGTGGCCGTGTCCATCGAACTCGTCCTGGGATTCCTCATCGCTCATCTGCTCATCGATAACCTGCCCGGCAAGCGCTTCATCCTGCCGCTGCTGGTGCTGCCGGCCGTCACCAATCCCATCGTGGTCGGGTTCATCTGGCGGGTGATCTTTAACCCGGCATACGGCCCGGTCAACCAGATCATCGGCGCGATGATCGGCCGGCCGTTCGAGCAGTTGTGGCTGTCCAACCAGGGGGTGGCGCTGATCGCCATCATCATCGTCGAAATCTGGCAGTGGACACCGTTCATGTTCCTGGTGATGCTGGCCGGCCTGACGGGGATCGACCCGGAGTATTACGAGGCGGCCGCGATTGACGGAGCGTCCCGCTGGAAGATGCTGCTGTGGATCACGATCCCGGTGATGCGGCCGATCATCGTGATCGCGCTGCTGATCCGTGGGCTGGACATCATCAAGCTGTTCGATCTGGTATATGTGATGACCGAAGGCGGCCCTGGAACCGCCACCGAGACGGTCTCGCATTACATCTATGTCCTGGGCTTCGAGTTCTTCCGCATGGGGTACGGCGCGGCAGCGGCCTACCTGCTGCTGATCGTGCTGTCGATCCTGGTGGCGCTGCTGCTGCGCCGCCTGAGCCGGGAGGGGGTGTGACGATGGCCGCTAAAGCGCAAAAGATGGTCTATCAGGAGCCGCAGATCACCGTCTTTCCCAAGACGCGGCTGAGCTACGCCGTCCGCTACCTCCTGCTGGCGCTGGTGCTAGCCTTCTTCCTGTTCCCGCTGTTCTGGCTGGGGACGCTGGCCTTCAAGACGCCGGACGAGTATTTCGCTTCGCCGCCGGTGTGGCTGCCTCCCCAGCCGACGCTAATCCATCTGCAAACCCTGCTGGCCTCGAAAGGCATATCCTCGCTCGCCAACAGCCTGATTATCGCCGGCGGGGCGACGCTGCTGGCGGTCACGCTGGGCATCCCGGCGGCCTACAGCATGGCGCGGTTCAACACGGGTGGGCAAAACCTGGCGATGTGGATTCTCTCCCAGCGGATGCTCCCGCCGGTGGTGATCGTGCTGCCGATCTTCATCATGTTCCGCAGCCTGCGCTGGGTGGATACGCTCCACGGCATGATCGTGCTGTACGCGGCTTTCAACCTGCCGTATGTGATCTGGATGATGCGTGGCTACTTCCGGGATATTCCGCGCGAGATCGAAGACAGCGCCCTGGTGGATGGCTGCGGCTACTGGGGGACGCTGTGGCGGATCACCGTGCCGCTGACCATGCCGGGGTTGTTGACCACGGCGGCCTTCACCTTCATCTTCGCCTGGAACGAATTCCTGTTCGCGGTCGTGCTGACGCGCATTAACGCCACACCGATCACGGTGGCGATCTCCGGGATGTTCGGGGCGCAGTCGGCGTTCCTGGGACAGGTGTCGTGGCTGTCGTGGATCGCGCTGGCGCCGATCTTCGTGCTGACGCTCGTCATGCAGCGCTATCTGGTACGCGGGATGACGATGGGCGCGGTGCGGTGATTTCCCCGCGGATGTCACGCCTCATGTGGAAAGGCATGGCATCCGCTTCATCACGCAAGCAGAAATCCCCGAGGGTGCATTCGGAAATGGGGGGCGACTTCAATTTGTGCCTCCAAAGTCGGGATGATATGTGGATCATCCCCTACCAAACCGCCGACGATACGTAGGGGGCGATCCGATTGCCACGTCGAAATTCTTCCGGGAGTGGCTGTTCCGGGCGTGAAGCCGCGCAGATCGGTGGCAGTCCATGCCATTCGCAGCAGCCTTGCTCTGCCCCTGATCGCCAGGCGCTTTTGCAATCCCATGTCGTTTCCTCGGTCCTCATCATGACGTGATCCCGCCTCGGTTGTGTCTGTTGACCTGACGTTAGCGCGGTTTCACGTCTTCCTCTGATTCCGCCGACTTCGATACACTGTCCCCTCGACGACGCCCCACCCATTTTCATCCCGCCGTGGTATCATGTCCGGGATGAGGTGTCGCTCTGAAAGCTCCCACACGCTCCCTATGATCTCGGTGTCCGCAGTGCAGTATTGCATCGGACTTTCATTTTGGGATGTGATGCTATTTCATAGAGACTTGGCCGTTCAATTCGCATTGAAACACGCTGGTTCAATCCCATGACTCCTACTCCCTCCCTTCACTGGACTGCCGGGCTGCACCATGACGGCTCGGCGCTGTACGTCTCCAACCCGCTGCCATCCCTCGGCGAAACCGTCGAGATCAGGCTGCGCGTCCCCGTCTCCGCCCCGATCCGCCGCGTCTTCCTCCGCACCGCCCCAGATGGCGAGGCCGCGCTCGAACCCATGAGCCAGTCCCGCGCCGATTCGGTCTGCGCCTGGTGGGTCGCCAGCCTGAAAATCACCATGCCCCTCATGCACTACCGCTTCAAGCTGATGACCGCCGAAGGCAGCTATATGCTCAACGCCCGTGGGGTCAGCCGCGCCGACAGCCCCGACGCCGACGACTTCAAGCTCGTGGCCGATTTCGACGCCCCCGCCTGGCTCGAAGAGGCCGTCTTCTACCAGATATTCCCCGACCGCTTCCACAACGGCGATCCGTCCAACGATGTCCCCGATGGAGCCTGGACCTACAAAGGCTTTGCCACCCAGCGCCGTGCCTGGGGATTGCCCCCGCTGCCCTGGGAGCAGGGTGGGGCGGTTGATTTCTACGGCGGCGACCTCCAGGGCATCGCCCAGAAGCTGGACTATTTGTCCGACCTGGGTGTCACCGCGCTCTTCCTCAACCCCATCTTCACCGCCTATACCAACCACCGCTACGACATCGCCGACTACCACCACGTCGATCCCCACCTCGGCGGCGATGCCGCCCTCATCGCCCTCCGCGCCGCCTGTGACCGCGCCGGGATGCGCCTGATCCTCGACGTGACCCCCAACCACTGCGGCTGGCGCAATGCCTGGTTCACCGCGGCCCAGGCCGATCCCCACGCGCCGACCGCCAGCTTTTTCACCTTCACCCACCACCCCGACTCCTACGAGTCCTGGCTGGGTCACAAATCCCTGGTCAAGCTCAATTACCGCAGTCCCGCCCTGCGCGATGCCATGTATCGCGCTCCCGACTCGGTCATGCGTTACTGGCTCCGCGAACCCTACCGCATCGACGGCTGGCGGCTCGATGTCGCCAACATGACCGCCCGCCAGGGAGCCGTCCAGCTTTCCCACGATGTCTGGCGCGAACTGCGGGCAGCCGTCAAGCGCGACCGTCCCGAAGCCTATCTGCTCGGCGAGCATTCCTTCGATGGTACGCCCCATCTCCAGGGCGATGAACTCGATGCCAGCATCGACTACCAGGGCTTTACCACCCCACTCTGGGGCTGGCTCCTCGGTGATCTACCCTTCCCCATCCCCGACTGGATGGATACCGTCCCGCTCCCCGCCGAAGTCATGGTCGAACATTGGCGGCGCTTCCGCGATATCGTCCCCTGGGCCGTCATCCGTCAGCAGTTCAATCAACTCGGCTGCCACGATACCCCCCGCGTTCGGACGATCTTCGGCGGCGATGCCCGCCGCGTCAAAATCGGCGTTGCTGTCATGATGACCATGCCCGGTGTCCCCTCGATCTACTACGGCGACGAGATCGGCATGGATGGCGGCCCCGACCCCGATAATCGCCGCTGCATGATCTGGGACGAGTCCCACTGGGATCACGACCTCCGCGCCTATCACCAGACCTTCACCCGGCTGCGCCGCGAGGCTCCCGCCCTCCGGCAGGGTGGCTATCAGGTGCTTCACGCCCAGGGCGATCTGCTGCTCTATCAGCGCCAATCCGCTGACCAGCGCCTCCTCGTGCTGACCTACCGCGGCCAGACCCCGCTGCCTGACCTCTGCCTGCCCGTCTGGCACGCCGGTCTGCCCGATGGATCGCTGCTCCGCGCCATCGCCGGGACTTTCTCGCCCACCCAGCCCCTCCAGGTGCAGGCCGGACACCTCACCCTGCCCGAACTCCCGCCGCTCTCCGCCCTCGTCCTCGAAGGCTGAACCCGGATGGGTGTCCCTTTGAATGGAGCTACTCTCACCCAAAAACGCGCCTTCGTAGGGACGCCCTTCTGGGCGTCCGGTTTCATTCTGTCGTATCGTAACGTGACTTGATGGATAGTGCGCTGAGCATCAGTCAGCAGAGGTTGTACAATGCCCACCGCGCAGGAGAAGCACTACACCGTGGAGGCGTTTGACGCCCTCATTAACCTGCCTGAAAACGCCGATAAACGCTTTGAACTGGATCAGGGTTCTCTGATCGAGGTCGTCCCCTCGCAGCCGATCCACGTCTACATCGGCTCTTGGGTCTACCACCTCATTGCCAACTTCCTCGAAGGCAAAGGCTTGGGCGTGGCCTATGCCGACGGCTGCCTGTTCTATCTCCCCAACGGCGATTGCTGGATACCAGACGCGGCCTACGTGTCCTTTGCTCGGCAGCCGGGCATCCCCGAACGCTACACTCTCGCGCCGGATTTGGCCGTCGAGGTCGTCTCTCCCGGCAACAGCCCGCGTGAGATACTCCACAAGGTCGAAAGCTATATCGAAGGCGGCACGCGCATCGTCTGGGTCGTCTATCCCGCCGAGAAAATCGTCGATGTCTGGCGGCCCGCTGCCCCCGGCCAGCTTCTCAAGCAGAAACTGACCCTCTCCGACCACCTTGACGGCGGCGAGGTCCTCCCCGGCCTCTCCATCCCCCTCGCCGCCATCTTCCCCGCCGAATGAATAACCCTCACCACAGGGTAGGGGCACATTTCCAAACGGCGTCAGGTGCTCGTGTAAAAGCCAGGAGTTATCGTTATTCTGTGCCGCGTTCGTTCGATGGGGTTTCGGCGGACGGGTTCAGCATGGCGAGGAACTGCGCGACGGTCAGAATGATCACCTTGTTGAATTGCTACCTGAAGCGTCATGAACCGCGCTCATCAGGGATGCTATCCCCCTCATCGATCCACTGGTCGATCATTGCCTGAACTTCATCATCCGATAGATGCTCGTATTCTTCCCGAAAAGCCGCCTGAACCGGCGCGAGTTTGGCTTGCAGCCGTTCCCATGCGGCTTGTCGTTGGCGCTGCACCTCTGCCTCGATCATCTGGGCGATCTTCTCACCAGTGAAAAGCCCCGCCTCGCGTGCTTTTCGCTCGACATCTTCGGACAGTTGCAGCTTCACATTCAAATCTACAATCAACATGGTATGGCGCTTTCGCTCACTTACCGCATGCTTATTATAACTCAAATAAGGCTGTTCCAGAAGAATATCTAGCCCATAGCGCTAGGTATTCTCCCCTAGACACGCGCAACCATACGCCCCTACCATGCAATTCAGATTGACCAATGGGAGCAGTATTTTCTTGGAAAAGCCTGACCCGTTCCGCACTCTCTTTCCATCAGCCTGCTTCAGCAGGCTTTTTCACTCTGCCGGAGGCTTGAGCCTCCGGTGATGCTTCTGCGACTCCTCTCCTCCTGAAAATCGGCGCTCGCTTCGCTCAAACACCGTCTTGGTAGGGACGCCATTCTTGGCGTCCGGGATTCCCGGAAACAGCCGCTCCTGTCTTCCAGAACCCCTGGAGGGGGTGGTCTTCCTCTAGCCGGGGGGATTACATCCCTCGGCGACGCCCCAACGACTCTCCCCGCCCATTTTCATCCCTTTGTGTGGGGGTTCCCGTTCATGGATAGCTGCTCTGTATATCCATGCCCACACCCTGCTCTGTATATCCATGCCCACACCCTCTGTATGATCTCTGTGTCCTTTGCGTCCTCTGCGGTTCAATTCGCATTGGATTTTCATCTTGGGGTGTGATGCTATTTCACTCGTACTCTGTGGTTGATCTTAGGCAATGCGATTTTATGTCCAAAAAGTAGACAAAATGTCACCCTAACCGTCCCATTTTGTGCTATCGTAGAACTACGGCAGGGTAGGGGCATGATGCATCATGCCCACGGCGTACCCGGCATCGCACCTTCACAACCTATGACACGCGATTATCGCAATCCATCGTTGTTGCAAGAATCACGGAATTGCAACTGCACCGACTGCAACAATTGTGACGAGGATGCCTTGCATGTAAGGTCTTTGCCACGGAATTGTCGCTCTGCAACTGCCGCAATTGCTGCAATTGCCGCAACAAAACGCCCACTCAGGCGAGATCGGGAAACGGTGTTCGACCAGCGATCCCTGTCTGCTGTCCCTTCAGTGGACATGGCTTTTCGGCAGCCGGACACTTTAGTGTCTGGCGGCGCATTTGCAGCATTTCTGGCAGAACGCACCTTACATGCAAGGACTTTGGCACAGAATAGCCATTCCGAAATTGCCGAAACAATCGTCCGGCATGGACGACATTTTGGACAATTCGTTTCTCTGGCTATCAGCCAAAAGCTATCAACTATAAACTACGAACTACGAGCTTTTCTTCCCTCACTGACATAAACAGGCGCATCCAACCCTGACGGCACTGACGCCATTGCCGCCAACTCCGCCACCAACCGCCTTTTCCGGCTAATGGCGATAAGTTGTCTGCTAATAGCTCCGACTATAAACTATCAACTATAAACTACGAACTATCCACTCGGCTTCAGCGTCCCGCACCGCACATCCTTTAGCACACTGCCCACCTCCACTGTGAAGCTCCGTTCCAGCCCCGTCTCCTCCCACAGCGCGTATTCCACTGGGCACTCGAAGTCCCGATCCCCATATCTCAGCGCCAGATAGTAACGTTCGTTCCGGCTCCCCTCGCGCTCGCACCCCAGCGTGAAGCAGCTCCCCGAAGAACCCAGGCTCGGCCAGGTAGGGGCTTGCTCCTTCGTCCCTTCGAGCTTCTCCGCCCGCGCGAACACCCACGTGTTGAACAGGTAGTAGCACACATACCCGTACACCGGCTCGCTCCGGTAAGTAGTCTGGCAGCGTTCCTCCTCGCGGAACGTCCCGTCCCCTTGATCGATCTGCACCCGCTCGCAGGTCTCCCCGTCGGGAACCTGCCGCGATCCCACCTGCTCGTACTGCTGGTTCACGCTGTACGCCCCGATGGGCACAGCGTTGCAGTCGGTCTTGCCCGGAACCGCCTGGAACCGTTCCACATTGAGGCTCCGCTCCCAGCGGAACCCGGTCACGTAGGCGCTGCTCGTCTGGCTCCGCGTCAGCGCGAAAATCCCCCCGCCGATCACCGCGATGACCACGGCCAGGATCAGCAGCGGCTTCAACCCAAAGCCTTGCTTCGGAGGAGCCGCGGCTGCGGTCGATGGCTTCGGCTTCTGGTAAACCTTGTCGCTCTCCGCGAACTGCTCGTCCTCATCGCCCGTCCGGGAAGCCCCCTGCTGCGCCTGAGCCGCCCCGCTCAGCGGTTTTCCACAGTTCCCGCAGAACTCGGCTTTGGCCGAACTCAGGCTGTTACAGGCCGAGCAGATCCGATCCGCCCCCACGTAGACATGATCCTGCACCGCCACCTTTTCATTGTCCGCCGGGAAGTAACGGGCAGTCGGGTCCTGCTGCGCTCCACAGTTGGGGCAGAAACGGTGCGTCTTTCCCAGCAGCTTCCGCGTCCCGCAGAACTTGCAGTCCCAGAGCATCTCATAAACTTTGGCCCCATTGGCCGGCCGCGATGTCGAGTCCATACAACTTCCTCGAAGGTGAACTAACCGCGTCTTTCATCTCACATTATAGGCGCACACTGTACCACCGGACAGTAGAGACCGTCCCCCGAATGGATATAATCCAGGATAGCAACTCAACACCAGGGATACTCATGTCCTCACGATCCAGGGCTGAATCCGATACCGAGAAGCTGCGGCGGCGCAACCAGGAGCTGTCCATCCTCAATGCCATCGCCAAAGCCCTCAACCAGGAAGTCGATCTGACTCGCGCCCTGAACGTTGCCCTGCGCTCCGTAGCCGAACTCTTCGGCCTCCAGACCAGTTGGATTTACCTGCTCGACGACCAGGGAGAGCCTTACCTCGCCGCCGCGCAGAATCTCCCGCCCGCCCTGGCCGATCACCCCCGCCGCATGGGGGGCGAGTGTGAATGCCTGTGGATGTACGAAAATGCTGAACTCCCTGCGCCCCAGAACATCACCTGCAGCCGCCTGGAAAACCTCTCGGTCGGGACGGCCGGCCTGCGCCAACACGCCAGCATCCCCCTTAATGCTCAGGGCAAGCCGCTCGGCGTCCTCAATGTGGTCAGTGCTGACTGGGACGACCTCTGCGACGATGACCTTCAACTGCTCTATCTGGTCGGCGATGTGTTAGCGATTGCCCTGGAACGGGCGCGGCTCTTCACCCGCAGCGTCGAATTCGGCGCCAGCGAAGAACGCAACCGCCTCGCCCGCGAAATCCATGACACCCTGGCTCAGGGCTTGACGGCCATCGCCCTTCAGATCGAAACCGCCGATGCTCTACTGGAAAGCGGCTCCTCGACCGAGCGTGTCCGTCAGGCGCTCACCCAGGCTCTGCACCTCACCCGCGCCAACCTGGAAGAAGCTCGCCGCTCGGTGTTGGACTTGCGTGCCGCGCCGCTCCAGGGCAAGCCCCTCGACGAGGCCCTGCGCTGCCTCCTCGACGAATGGAAATCCCGCCGCAAAGTCTCCGCCGTGCTGGAAGTCAGCGGCACGGTTCCGCCGCTGCCTGCGCGGATCGAAGTCGGCCTCTACCGCATCCTGCAGGAGTCCCTCACCAACATCGGCCGCCACGCTTACGCCCAGCACGTCACCGTCCAGTTGGTGATGATGCCCGATGCGCTCCGCCTGGTGATCGAAGATGACGGCCGCGGCTTTGACCCGGAGCGCGTCCCAGAAGGGCACTACGGCCTCGTCGGGATGAACGAACGGGCGCGGCTTCTGGGCGGCTGTCTGGAACTGTGCAGCGGCCCCGGTGATGGCACGCGCGTCGAAGTTTCCGTCCCGTTGGAGGTACACCCATGAGTACAGCCATTCGGATCATCGTGGCCGATGACCATCCCATCGTGCGCGACGGCCTGATTGCTATCCTCGGCACGCAGCCCGACTTTGAAGTAGTCGGCAAAGCCGGAACCGGTCAGGAAGCCCTCGCCCTCATCCGCCAGTTTCACCCGCATATCCTTCTCCTCGACCTGGAGATGCCGGAGATGGACGGCGTAGAGGCCCTGCGGCACATCCGCGCCTCTGGCCTGCCGGTGCGCTCGATTGTCTTTACTGCCTTCGACACCGATGAACGCATCGTCAGCGCGGTGCAGGCCGGGGCGCAGGGCTACCTGCTCAAAGGCGCGCCCCGCGAAGACATCTTCAACGCCGTCCGCGTCGTTCATGCGGGCGGATCGCTCCTTCAGCCCGTGGTAGCCTCCAAGCTCCTGCGGCAGGTCAGCGGCGAGTCCCGCTCGCCCGAACTGGATGCCCTGACCCCGCGCGAGCAGCATGTCCTGAAACTGCTCGCCCAGGGGTTACAGAACAAAGAGATCGCTATCGAACTGACCATCACCGAGCGCACCGTCAAGTTCTACGTCAGTTCGATCCTGGGCAAGCTCAACGCGGGCAACCGCACCGAGGCGGTCAGGTTGGCCGTCCAGCGCGGGCTGGTCAAACTGTGATGGACGTTGGGCCGGATTGCTCTCCGACTTTCGGACAGGGCTGAGTTCGTCCCAGCGCCGGATGTGGAGATGTTGTGTTTGCGGGCATACTGGGAGCATATCCGAAGTCGAGTTCAGGAGAACTCCCACGATGCTCCCCATCACCGTCACCGACAGCCATGAAACCCGTCTCGCTGACATCCGCCGCCAGGTGGCTGAGCGCCATGCCTCTGAACAAGCACAGAGCCAGGAATCGGAAGCTCCGCTGCGCGATAGCGCCGCGCCTTGCTCGCCTCCAGCGCAATCAGCTTCTCGCGGATGTCACGAGGATTCGACTGGCTTTTGCCGTTGACTGCATGGTCGCCAAAGCGCGAGCCAAGCAGTTGTGTCCAGTCTTCCGCCAGTGACGCAATCTTCAGTGCGGCATCGGTCGGACGCTGCACCGTCCCCCACCGGATCGATCCAGCGCCGAAGACATTGGGCAGCGGCGCATGATAGAGCTGCGTGGTCAGCGCACTTGGGCGACGCTTGACCGCGTACACACCATACTGCGGCGTTTTATCGCTGGAGGTCACACGGATCATGACCAAGCCCGGCAGCGGCACGCGCAGCGCTGCCTCCGAACCGTCGAGAAACAGCCCAGTCTTCTGCGGCGGACGATACTCGACTACGGTCTTCTTCACGCCCTCCTGCCGGACATGGAGCGTGTTCCCGCTCAAGAACCCGGTATCGAAGGTCACTTTCGCCGCCAGCGCCACTGCGAGTTGGGCAGGATCAATGGGATATTCTGTGACCAGTGTGCCTTCCTGCTTACGCAGCATGATCCCGTAACTGTAGAACGACAGGATCATCAAGATCTGCTCCGTCAGCGCCGCTGTCAGGGCGCGTTCATTCCAATCGGGTTGTCCGTTCACAGCTACTTCCTTTCTTTGGTAAAATCCGCAAATACTGTTTACTCACTTGGTAGGTAGGTTCATTTTCGTGAATGAGAAGCAAGAAAAAGCCATCCTAGAAATCAGACGTATCGCCAAAAAGCTCAATTCTGTCTCGTTGACTCGTCGTGAATTCGAAGAGAACAGCCATCTGAGTGCCTCAACTGTCGAGAATTGGTTCGGAAACTGGACGAAAGCCGTCGAAGCAGCAGGTTTAGTCCCAAATGACGGACAATACCAAGTGGGTCACGGTGGTAAAGTGATTGACGATCACGATTTGCTGGCTGAGATAATTCGACTCACCGAGCAACTAGGCAAGCGCCCTTCAGAACATGAATTAGCTGCTCATGGGAAGTTCAGCAAGAAACCCTATAGATCAAGGTGGGGAAGTTGGCTAGAAGCTCTAGAGGTTGCATATGCGCGTTTCGGAGTTCCAGCAGTAGTGAACAGTCAGCCTACTGCCCCAAATTCAAAGCAGTTCACCTTGGCACCGAAGCAATCTGACAAACCATCACAAATGACGACCCCCAGAAGTACTAGAGCGAACAGAGTCAGATATGGTGAACCGATGGACTTTAGAGGCTTGCGCCACGCGCCTGTGAATGAGCAGGGGGTTGTCTACTTATTCGGCATGGTGAGCAAGGAGTTGGGATTTCTCATCGAGTCCGTCCGCACTGCATATCCTGACTGCGAAGGCAAACGTTGCATAGACGAGAAACAACAGCTATGGGAACAGGTTCTTATCGAGTTTGAATTCAGAAGCTCCAACTTTCGGGAACATGGACATAACCCCAATGATTGTGATGTAATTGTATGTTGGCAACATGACTGGCAAGACTGCCCTCTCGAGGTAGTTGAATTGCGTTCTGCTATCCAACGTCTGTCAACAGGTTAGGATCAGTCCATTCCAATCGGCTTGTCTGTTCATTGAGCTTGCCTTTCCTCTTCAGTTCACGATAGAGATGGGCAACATTCCGCGTTCAGCAGATCGATCACGTCGAGCTGTTCGTCCCCGACCAGTACGAAGCCGCCCGCTGGTATCAGGCTGTCTTCGGCATGGAAGTCCTCAAACCGTTTGAAAGCTGGGCGCAGGCTGGCCCGCTGATGATCTCCAGCGACGGCGGCTCGACCAAGCTGGCGCTCTTCAAAGGCCAGCCCCTCGGCGACCGCGCTGCCGTTGGCTTTCGCCGTGTGGCCTTCCGCGTCGATGGTGCGGGCTTCTTGACCTTCCTCTCCCGGCTGGAACAGCACCCACTCATGAACGGCGGGCAGCCCGTCACCCCCGCCGATGTCGTCGATCATGACCTGTCTTTCTCGATCTACTTCGTCGATCCCTGGGGCAACCCCTATGAAGTCACCACTTACGATATGGACAGCATCCGCTCGCAGCTTCGCCTCATGAGGTGAACTCGGCTTTCCCTCAGCCCCCCAATCAGTGGGGGATTCAAACGACCCGAATCGCTCACATAATGTGGATTGTCGAATGCTCGCCTGCTGCCAGATCGCCCCAAAATGGGTGTACAGTAGAAGACGGACGCATTCGATGGTGAAGGCCGCTCAGCCCACGGGTTGAGCTTTTATGAGCGGGGAGGGATTGCCCCTATGGTAGAGCTTCTCATTCCGATTGTCATCGTGGTTCTGGTCGTGGCTGGCGTGATCGCCCTGACCGGGTTGGTCATCATCAGTGAGCGGCAGGTCGGCGTGGTCATCAAGCGGTTTTCATCCAAGCCGCTGCCCGCCGGCCGCTTGGTCGCTCTGAACGGCGAAGCCGGTTATCAGGCCGATACGCTGGCTCCGGGCTGGTATCTGGGGTACTTCCCCTGGGTCTACAGCATCAAGAAAGTGCCTGTCACCGTCATCCCCCAGGGCGAGATCGGCCTGGTCGTCGCTGCCGATGGCGCGGCCATCCCCGCCGAGCGCATCCTGGGAAAGACGGTGGACTGCGACAAATTCCAGAATGCCCGCAAGTTCCTGATGAACGGCGGCGAGAAGGGCCGTCAGCTTGGCATTCTGACCGCTGGCGCGTATCGGATCAACACGGCGCTGTTCACCATCATCACCAAGCAGTCGGCTCAGCAGCAGGGCATGAGTCCCAGCGACCTGGAAGTCTATCAGATCGAACCGGATATGGTCGGCATTGTGACCACCCAGGACGGCGCGCCCATCGACGAAGGTGAAATCGCCGGGTTGTATCTGCCCGGTCACGACAACTTCCAGAATGCCCAGGCCTTCCTGGAAGCGGGCGGCCGCCGTGGTTTGCAGGAACAGGTCTTGCTCTCCGGCGCGTGGAACCTCAACCCCTGGTTCGTCGGTGTCGAGCAGGTTCCGATGACCGAAATTCCCATCGGTTACGTGGGTGTGGTCATCAGCTACGTCGGTAAGGCGCACATCGACGTCAGCGGCGTCGAGTTCAAGCATGGCGATCTGGTCAACGTCGGCCACAAAGGCGTCTGGGTGACGCCCCTCTATCCCGGCAAACATCCGATCAACACGCGGGTCATGGCCGTCGAACTCGTCCCGACCACCAACATCGTCCTGAATTGGTCGAATCGCACCGAGTCGCACAATTACGACCAGTCGCTTCAATCGATCACCGTCAACTCGAAGGACGGTTTCACCTTCGAGCTGGATGTATCACAGATTATCCACGTCGGCGCGTTGGAAGCACCGAAGGTCATCTCCCGCATCGGCTCGGTGCAGAACATGGTCGATCATGTCTTGCAGCCCATCGTCAGCAACTACTTCCGCAACGCGGCTCAGGCCTATACTGTGCTGGACTTCCTGAATGCCCGCAGCGAGCGCCAGAAGGAAGCCACCGGGCACGTCGGCGGGGCCATCCGTGCCTATGATGTGGAAGCTATCGATACCCTCATCGGCAAGATCATCCCGCCGCCCGCGCTGATGCAAACGCTGACGGATCGTAAGATCGCCGAGGAGCAGAATAAGACCTATCAGGTGCAGCAGGAAGCCCAGAGTCAGCGCCAGCAGTTGGTCCGTGCTACCGCCCTGGCCGACATCCAGCAGGAGATGGTGCAGAGCGAGCAGGGCGTCAGCATCGCCGATCTCCAGGCGCAGTCGCGCATCAAAGAGGCCCAGGGTGAAGCCGAGTCGATCCGGTTGCGTGCCCAGGGTGAAGCTGAGGCCGTCCGTGCCATCGGTGATGCCAAAGCCTCGGCCTACCGCGCCGGCGCTGAAGCCATCGGGCCGGAAGGCTACACTGCCGTCCAGTTGATGCAGATCGTCGGCGACCAGAAGGTGCGGATCATACCGGAGATCGCCGTCAATGGGAGCGGGCAGGGTGGTGGCAGTCTGGTCGAGGCGCTGCTCGGTGTGATGCTCCGCGGCGAGATGCAGAAAGTCTCTGCGCCCTCCAACGGAGCCGTGGCCGACAAGAGCTAGAGGATAAACCAACGAGAAAACGCCTGATTGTCGTAGGGGAGGATTAGCGCGAAGCGTGTATGTCCTCCCGCCCACATCCGGCGATTTCTTTTTCACCTATCCATAACCATTCCAGGTCAGTAAGCAATGAAAGCGGGCGTCCCCATCGGGACGCCCGCTTTGTTGGACTATGCGGGATAGCTCGCAAGCTATCCTTCTCAAGAACTAGTTGGCGCGGGTGAAGCCCTGGCCGTAGAAGTCCTTCGGCGACAGCTTCTCTGCCCAGCGGAGGATACGGCGCTCAACCTGAGCGGGAGCCATGCTGCCACCGTTCGCGCCGATGATCTGCGCGGCGATGCCGGCCACATGCGGAGCGGCCATGCTCGTCCCGGCTGCCCACGAGTAGAAGGCGCGGGTCGGGGTGACAAACGACGGTGAAATCACCATATCCAGCGCCCAGCACGGAACAGGAGCGGTCAGCGGCGCAATCAAACAGCCTTCGTTGCCCGGATAGTTGAAGTCACCACCGGGAGCGGCGAAGTCCACCAGACGGCGGCCAAAGCTAGAGTACGAAGCCGGACGGCGCGGATCGACCACCGGATACACCGCCCAGCCCTCCGGCCCAGTGGCCGAGATGCTGATGATACCAGTCGCCATCGCCGGCAGCTTGACCAGGCTCGGATACTGGTCGTAGTTCAGTCCATCATTGCCCGCCGAAGCGATGACCGTGACCCCGCGCAGGCGCATCAGGCTGCCAACCGCATCATAGACCTTCTTGGTCGCCCGGCAGTCCTTGGCGAGCTGGCGATCCGGGTCGCGCGTATCGCACGTCCCGCCCAGGCTCATGTTGACCACATCGACGCCGATTTCCGAGGCATACAGCATCCCGGCGATGACCCACGAGTCCAGACCATAACCGAGCTGTTCACTCAGCACCTTGATCGGAACGATCTTCGTTTCTGGGGCGACGCCAACCGTGCCGGTGGTATTGTCAACCGCGGCAATGATGCCGGAAACATGCGTTCCATGGCTGAAGCCGGGAGCCACCGTCCACTGAACCGTTTCGCCAGGGACGAAGCTGGCAGCTTCGCTGACGAGGAAATTGGCGGCTAGGTCTGGGTGATCCAGGAAGAAGCCTTCATCCAGGACGGCGACGACTGCGCCCTTGCCGCGACGGCCGTTGATCCAGCCCTCGGTCGCGCGGATCGCCCCCAGGCTCCACTGGAGCGGAGCAAAGGTGTTGCTCAGACCCAGTGCCGCTTCAGGCGAAGCTACGTCGTAAGTGCGGAGCGGTTCGGCGTTGCGGACGACGCGGTTGGGCGCAGCCAGCAAACCCAGCGCTTCCATCCGGTTGGCGAAGCGCGCGTCGCCGCTGACGACCACCGACACGCCCACCTGATTGAACGTTCGGGTGACGACGCCGCCGGCCATACGGGCCTGAGCGTTCATCACCGCAGTCCCGGTGGTACCGTTGGCGGAGATCACCAGCCACTCACGGCGGTTGTTCTGCGCTCCAACGGCGGAAACCGATAGGGCGCTGACGATGACCATCAGCAGCGCAACCAGAATCAAAGTCCGCTTCATAACTTGCTCCTCCTAATGAATGGTTCAACTTAATGGAAATTAGATTCCCAAAATGGATTATAGCGGTCGCCCGGTCTATACGCTTTTCATATTGTCAATGAATTGTCAAAACGGTGAAACAATGTCGTAAAAGTTTCCGGGAAATTGGACCTGTTGCCGTTTCTGTAGAGTAAAACGGCCTCGATCAGCACACCACGCGGCCAGGATAAAGCTGGTTGTACCGCCACAATGGGAGGTAGCCCTCCCACGGCAGCAGCGTCGAGCTTTCCTCCCGCTGGGTGGCTAACTCCGCGCTGATGGCGCTGTTGGCTTGCGTTTGCGAAATTGGCTGCGTCAGGCTGATGAACAGGATCGGATTATGGGGAGTCAGCGGCGTGCGGCAGATTTCCGAGCGCAGGATGACGATGACCTCGCCTTTGTGATAACTCAGCATCGACACATAGGGGATAAAGCTGTCCGGCCGTTCCACCAGTTCGGTGAGATGCCCCAAGGCGGTATCGCCGCAGAACTGGAGGGTGATCTCCGAAATGCGGGCGCTGAGGAGCCGCGCCCGGCCTAACCCCACCTGACAGATTGGTGCTGGTTGGATTGACTCGTAATTGTTGGTGGTGGCGATGCTCGCATCGGCGCCAACCAGACGATAACCCAGATCGCGTAGAATCGAGTCCGCCTCAATCACCGTGGTCTCGCCGGGGCGGATCCCGTTCCAGCAGGGCAGGGTACAGCTTTCTTCGGCCTCAAGCCCGTTGGGAATGCTGCCCAACACCTGACCAGCCGCAATCGAGGTGAATGTCATGATGATGAGGGATGCGACCAGAATGAGGACATAAAGACCTATTTTCCACATCGCTCTGATCCTCTACGCGCATTAACCTACCGGGGCTTTTGGCGGCGGGCTTCAAACAGGATGATGCTCGCTGCCGCCGATGCGTTTAGCGACTCGGTTTGTGCCGCCATCGGAATAGAAATATGCTGATGCGCTAATCGGCGCGCCTCACTGCCCGCGCCATGCGCTTCGCTGCCGATGATGATCGCCCACCGCCCCGACCAATCGGCAGAATCATAACGGATTTTTCCGTTCCCGTCAGCCAGATAAACCTTTCGATCCGTGCAGGCCGCTTCGATCTGCGGCCAATCGGCGTCCATCGCCGGGATGCGAAAGTGCGCCCCCATCCCGCTGCGAAGCGTCTTCGGATTATACAGGTCGGCGCAGGTCGGGGCGAGCAGCACGGCATCGATCCCCGCCGCGGCCCCCGTTCGCAGAATCGTACCGAGGGTGCCCGGATCGCGGATGGCATCCAGGATCAGGATGTGATCCAGTTGAGATGGCAGTTTCAGGCGTGGCAGCGGAAAGACCGCCAATACACCCTGCGGTTCCTGCGTATCGCTGGCCTGGCGCATCACGGCTTCGCTGACCAGCAGGGCTTCGATGTGCTTCGAGGCCAGCGCCGTGACCAACCCCTCGTCGCGCAGGGTCGGACTGACCAGCACGAACAGCGGGATGTGGCCGGCCGTCAGCGCATCCTGGATCAGCCGGGAGCCTTCCAGGACAATTTTGTTCTCTTTACGGCGCTGGCGAGCCGAGGATTGCAGCGCCCGCGCCAGTTTGACCTTTTCGTTTTGCGGACTGGTAATCATGCCACGCATTATATCTGCTTTTGTGCATTGCGCCTGAATGCCCGCCCTGTGACCGCTTTTGTCTTTCCGCGTTCTTCTCTATACTCATCTGTAATTGTATAGTGCATGTTCTTGCCTCACTACTGGATGCCACCTTATGACCGACAAGAACCTCTTGATTGCTCGTATGGCCGCTAACCGTGCTCGACTCCTGCGCGAGCTTGTTGGTGTCAGCGAGGACGCCCTGATGAAGATTCCCGTGTATGGCGATTGGACAGCCGCCAACATGCTGGCGCACCTGGGCGAGTACGATGATTTGTTCGCCCGTTCCATCCCGTTAGCCTTGAGCGGCGACCTCGGCGCGACGGGCGTCGATTTCACCGACATTCGGGATCATCTGCTGCACGAGCGAGTTGGCAACTGGTCGCTGGAAGGCTCAGTCGAGTATATGATGGCCGCCCGCACCAGCTTTCTGAAGGCCTTTGCCGATGCCTCTCCCACTGATGTAGATCGCCAGCGCCGCTATCCCTGGAAGTTTGGCAGCAAGACCGGAACGACCCGTTCGACCATCCGCGCCTGGACCCGCGCCCGTTTCCTTCACGACGCCGGCCATCATGAGGATCTGCGCGAGTGGCGGCGCAAACTCAAGCGCGAACCTGAAGCCGGGCCGCGCGTCATTCTCCAGGCAGCCCTGGAGTCAGCCCGTCTGGACTTTGCCGCCAGCGCCGACCTGGTGGCCGAGTCCGAACGCGAGTCTCGCCCGGTTTGCGGGCACTGGACGTTGAAAGATGTTCTCGGTCACATGGCCGACGGGGACAACTACTACCTTCACGCCGTCCATGTCATGCTGGACGAACCGGGCGATCCCTTCTGGTCGACGAATCCGGTCGATGACGATGACCTCAACGAAGACATGGTGAAGAAGCGGCGCAAATACAGTTACCGCAAGCAGTCAAGTGACTGCGAGTCCTCCCGCCGAGAGCTAATCGCCACACTGGAGCGACTCACGGATGAAGAACTTTCATTCCCCTACAGCGGCGATGCCAGCCCATACCCCACCATCTATCACTGTTACTGGTCGGCCCTGGAACATGACCTCGATCATGCCGCCGTGCTGCGCCGTGAACTCCGTGTCAACTTCCCGCAGTATCTCCTGCGCTTCAAAGGGCCATATACCGACTGAAACCTGGTCTGGTGAATCAAAACGAGCGGCATTCAGGCCGCTCGTTTGTTTTGCTGTTCGGTTTCAGGCTGCCTATTCGCGGCCGCCCGTCAGGGTGTCCTGATACGTTTTCATGCCATCGAAGTCGCCCTGCGCCGCATAAGCCGCCTGCTTCGCCCAGGTCGGCAGGCTTGGCGCGAAGCGCAAACTGGCCGCCTCAAGAGCTTTCCGCAGATCGTCTTCCGAAGCGTGAGCCAGTTTGTCGAACGTGTCGATCCCAGCGGCGACCAGCGCAGCCGCAATCTTCGGCCCGATGCCTTCGACCACCGTCAGGTCATCGCCAGCAGCCTTCTTGCGGCTGGCGCGTGCCTTCGGCGCGGCTTCCTCGACGACCGGTTGTGCTTCCGCTTGCGGAGCGGCTGGCACTTCGGCTTCGACCTTCGGCTCAGCCGGAGCTTCCACTTTCGGCTTCGGCGTGGCGCGGATGCGAATCGGCGCCGGTTCAGCCGGCGCTTCTTCCACAACTTCCTCGACCATCATCCGCGAGACCGGAACGCGCAGCCGGATGGGGGCAGGCGCAGTGCTGGTCGGCGTCGGATTCTGCATGCTCAGGGCAACGACCTTGGTGAACGTCTGCGGGTCGCGCACAGCAATATCAGCCAGCATCTTGCGATCAACTTCGACATTCGCATTCTTCAGGCCGTACATCAGCCGGCTGTAGCTCATTCCGTTGAGCCGTGCGCCCGCATTAATGCGGACGATCCACAGACGGCGCAGGTCACGCTTCCGCTGGCGGCGATCCCGATAGGCGTAGAAGAACGCCTTAATCATGGCTTCATTGGCGCGGCGGTGCAGGCTGTGCCGCGTGCCCCAGGCGCCCTTCATATGCTTCAGAATTTTCTTGTGCCACCGGCGGCGTACAAAGCCGGTCTTCGTTCTCGACATTGCCTTTGCTCCTCAAACAAGAATCACCCGGAGCAGTACGCCGGGTGGATCGACTCGACTTTGTTCTAACGCCCGGGATTCTGGCGGTACTTGCTCAGGTACGGGGCCAACCGCTTGACCTTCTTGGCGATCACACTGCTGCTCAGACCCGTCAGCTTGTCAAGCTGGCGCAGATGGCGGCTGGAGCGGCGGCGGCGGAAGTGGCTCTTGCCCTGCTTGGTACGCATGACAAGTCCCGTGCCAGTCACGCGGAAACGCTTGGCCGTTGACTTATGAGTCTTGATCTTATATTTCTTCAGCTTACCCACGATTTTGCTCCAGCGTTATTTCTTCTTATCTGGTGCGGGCGCCAGGACCATCAGCATCGTGTTCCCGTCCATGAGCGGCGGTTGTTCAACCACAGCCACATCCTGCAAATCCTTGGCAATCTCCAGCATCCGCTGCATGGCAATATCGGGATAATCCCGTTCACGACCGCGGAAGCGGGCACGTACCCGCACTTTCATGCCTTCCCGAATCCAGTTGCGGGCGTCGCGGACTTTGAACGACAGGTGATGCGAGTCGGTCTTGGGCCGCAGTTGAATCTCTTTGACCTCGATGACCTTCTGCTGCTTCTTGGCCTCGCGTTCGCGCCGTCTCTTCTCGTACTGGAACTTGCCAAAGTCCATAATGCGGCACACTGGCGGTTCCGTATTCGGCGACACCTCGACGAGATCCAAACCCCGTTCTTCCGCCAACTGGAGCGCCTGCCGGGTCGAGATCACTCCGATATTCTCGTTGGTATCGGTGATCAGCCGGACTTCGCGGGCGCGGATTTGCTCGTTGACGCGATAATTGATTGAGCTGATAGCCCTTCCACCCTTCTCAATAGTGACGCTATTCGCGCATGGTTTAGGCGACGAATTGAGTGGAGGAAGTCTAGCATAGCGCCATACCAGAGTCAATACAGGCCGCGCGTGCTGGCCCCTTTCACTTCACCAGTGGGGTAGAGAGGCCAGAGACAGCCCGGCGTTACCGGTTCGGCAGCGGCTTGCCCAACCGCAGCCGCCGATCCACGTAGAAGCTGCTCAGCATGTAGAAGAGGGGATACAGCAGGCTGAGCAGCACCAGTTGACGATCCGGCGATTCTTGCAGCAGAAGATACAGGATCAGCGTTGCCCAGATGAGCGACAGAATCCAGTTTGTCTTGCTCCACAGCGGATTCTTGCTGGGATAGAGATACCGCGTCGGAATGAACGACAGGATGCCGGGAATCAGCACCATCAGCACCGCGATGGCCGGCTCCGGTCGCAGCCAGTACAGATACAGCGCGATCCCGTTCCAGTAGCTCGGAAAACCGATGAAGAACGCATCCTCCGACTTCATGTTGGTCTGGCCGTAGGCGTACAGTGCCGAGAGAATCGGCACAATCGTCCAGGCCGGATGCGGCAGCAGCCCTTGCTGCCAGATGATGAACACCGGAATCCATACGTAGGTGAACACATCGATCACATTGTCCACCATCGAGCCGTCGAAGTTCGGCAGTGCCCGCCGGACGTTCACCCGTCGTGCCAGGATGCCATCCGTACCATCGATGAGCATCGTCACGACCAACAGCAGGAACGCCACCCGCGTTTGCCCCTCCGCCGCCGCGTACAGCGCGAACATCCCGATCACGCCGCCCGATGCGGTGTACAGGTGGACGAGCCAGGCAGCTACTTGACGTTGGGGCATAGGACTCAGGCCTCGTGCGGACTAAATCTTCCCGCGCAGTCGATACAAAACCGTGTGCAGGCTGTCGAATAGCTCTTCGACAACCCCTTCAAAGTCGCTCACCCGGCTGTGTGATAAGTCCGGGACAACATAGCAGGTCATCCCGGCGGCGATGGCGGCTTTCGCGCCGTTGGCGCTGTCCTCCAATGCCAGACAGTGCTGCGGTGCGATGCCCAGTGTTTCCGCCGTCAGCAGATAGACATCCGGGGCCGGCTTACCCCTCGGCAGCCCTTCGGCGGAGCAGCGGATTCGGAAGACATCCGCCCAGCCGTGGCTTTCCACCACCGTATCGATCATCCGCTCCGGCGAACTGGACGCGATAGCCGTTGGAATCTGATTGGCCTTGATGTACTCGATGAGTTCCGCCGCGCCGGGCTTAGGCTGGACTTTCTCCGGGATGAGCGCCTGCATCCGATCCAGCACTTCCCGCTGCATACTCAGCCGTTCGCTTGCCAGCCCGTAATGCTGGATCAGCCCGTCGATGAATTCATCGTTCCGCAGCCCGGTGAACCGGTTGCGGACTTCCGGGTCGAGCGTAACGCCGTGTCCAGCGAACGTGGCCGTCTCCGCCTCGAACCATACAATCTCGGAGTCTACCAGCAGGCCGTCCATATCGAAGATAATCGCTTTGAAGGGAGCAGGGAGTGTCATGGGGTCGGGAACGCCTTGTCGAATGCCGATTGAAGTTCGGGTCGGTTGATGCTCATGCCGCTGCTGTGTGCCAGTGCCAGCCCTTTCTGGAAGAGCGCCTGGTACGGCGTATTCACCAACCGCGCATATCCTGCTGGGCCGGCCGCCAGCGCCAGCACCGGTGCCAGCGAATTGGCGCTGATGAATACATCCGCCCCGGTTCGCACCTTCTCGCGGGAGACCACGCCGCCAAATCCGACGAACAGATCCACCACCGGCCGTGCCGCCAGATCGGATGAACCGTCGCCCACCATCAGACGGCGGCCATGTTTGTCTCCAGCCAATGCCTGAATGATGGCAGGTTTGCCGCTCGATACCGTCAGCGGCCCTTCGTCGTAATCCAGATACGTCTGGCGATGCTGCGTCTCCGGCTGGTAGTACCGCCACCAATCCCCGGAAAGTTCATTGTATTCCAGCTCCACCGCGCGGATGTTCTCCGGCGGGACGCCCAGTCGTTTACCGAACGCCCGCACCGGTTCGGCCAGCCCGCCACTGACGATGAACACTTGCTTGCCCAGCAGACGCAGCGCCGCGATCACCGCCTCGGCATCCGGCACGAGCGTCTCCCAGTAGCGTTCGGCAATCGCGTTCAACTGGCCGCGCGTCGGGCGGATGGCTTGCAGCCGCTTACCGTAGACCTCGGCTAGATCGAGATCGCCATTCATGGCTTTCTCGGTCAGCACGCCAACGCGCCATTCTTTGCCTTTGTGTCGCGCCAGTTCGTCGATACCTTCGATGGCTGAAAGGGTGCTGTCGCAGTCGAAGAAAATCAGGTCAAAACTTGACCAGCGGGTTTCCACCATGAGTGAATTACGGGAGCCTCCTGGATGCTTGCGCCGTTATTGTACTGTCGTTACCACCGTTTGTGAACCGAGGAAACGCGCTGATCGACGCTTCTTAACATTCGCTGGGCTGCTCTCACCGGGGCGGCTGCGCCAGTTGCAGATAAGTGAAGGCCGCCTGTTCATAGGCGGGCAGGGCTTTGTCTTGGTAGTGCTGAATCGCATCGCCGGCCGTTAGCGCCAATGCCACCGCCAGCGGCGCGGCAGCCAGCGCCAACCCCGCCATTCCCAACCGCGCCTGAACCAGCTTGAGGATTTGCGCCAGCCCATACCCCGCGATCACCGCTCCAATCGGCAGCGCCATCGCCGCCCGCTGAAGGTCGGGATAGCGGTACGGCGCATCGATCAGCAGCGCCGACGGGATCAGCGCCACCGCCAGCCCAATCAGGAGGACTTGTGCCGATTCGCGCTCATGTCCGCCCAACCGCGCCGCCAGCGCCATCATTCCAATGACGAACGCCGCCGCCAGCACCGGCCCGAAGACTGGTCGATCCACCAACCCATGCAGCGGGTTGGGATCGCCCGTCAGGTTGAACATCAGTGCCGCGCTCGCCCCGCTTTCGACGAACAGCACCCCCCGATTCAATCCTGTCTCATAGTCCGTCTGGAGCGTCGGCACAGCCGTCCGCGGCAGCACCCAGATCGGCAGCGCCACCGCCGCGCCGATCACCACCGGGAGGATCGCCCGGCTCAGCGCCCGCAGAATAGTGGCTCCGCGTTGCCGAATCTTCAGCCCGGATGATTCATGCATCCCATCCACCACCGCCGTCAGCGGCAGCAGCAGACTCAGCCCAATCGCCAGCGGCGAGACCAGCGCCGCGAGTCCCATCATCACACCGGATACGCCCCACATCCGCCGTGAATCCCTTGTGGGTAGTATCGTCAACAGCACCAGGCCGCCCATTGCGGCCAGCGCCGGGAAGACCTCGCCCGACTTGCCCAGTGCCAGCGTCCACCCGCTCACGCTCACCAATCCCGCCGCCAGCGCCCCCGTCTGCCAGCCATCGAACCGCCGCCCCAGCAGATAGGCCACCGGGACAATCAGCACTGCCAACACCCCGCTGATCCGCTGCAAGCCGAACAGATCGGCGGCCGTGCGCTCGACCAGAAAGTAGAGCGGCCCCGTCGTCTCTGTGAGCAGGGCGCTGTCATTGAGCGCCACATCGTGACTCGGCAGCCGCGTCTGCGGCACGGGCGCGATCCACTGGAGCAGCGCCGCCAGCGCCATCGCCGCCACCAGCACGCCCACCTCGATTCGGTTGAGGCTCCCCCGCGCGGCCATCC
>JAEUQZ010000140.1 GCA_016788965.1 Anaerolineae bacterium
ATGTAGATGAAGTCCCCGGCTTCGTTCTCCACCACCTTCCGGCATCCCGGCCCGTATTCATGCCGTACCCGCCCCTGGAGGATGTACAGCATCACCTCGAAGTCCACGTGAATGTGCGCCTTAGCCACTGCTCCCGGCGGGATCATCGCCACATTCATCGATAGCCCCTTCGAGCCGACGTTCTTCCCGGAAAGTCCCTGCTTGTACTGGATTCCGTTCCATTGGCGCTTCTGTCCCCCACCCCGGATGATCCAGATTCCGCCCACGTCCTCCACATGTTCCTTCAGATCGACCACCTGCTCGTCCGCCATGAGTGTTTCCTCCCCGCGCTTGAAAACCCGCCGAACTATACCGTCTCTGGGCGGCCCCAGCCACCTCCGCCGGGGGTTTCGATCACCAGCACATCCCCCGGCTGTACTATCACCGTGAACTTCCCCCCGAACACCTCGCTCCGCCCATCCGCCCGGATCAGCCGGTTGATCCCCGTCCTACCCGGCTCCCCACCCTGGAGGCCATACGGTGCGCGTAAGCGCCGCTCGCTGTTCACTGTGACCGTGGCCGGAACCCGGAACTCGTATACCCGCCGGATGCCCTCCCCACCCGGATGCTGCCCACCCCCGCCCGACTCGTCCCGCAGGCCATACTCCAGTACCCGCAGCGGTAGCGCGTATTCCAGCGCCTCGACCGGGGTATTCCGCGTGTTGGTCATGTGGCTGTGCCGCCCGCTCAGTCCCTCGACCTCCGGCCCGCCCCCGTGCCCCCCGCCGATGGTCTCGTAATAGACGAAGGCCCGCTCGCCCTGCTGCCCGCCCACCGTCAGGTTGTTCATCGATCCCTGGCTGGCCGCCGGGATTTTTCCGGGCATCGCCTCGGCCAGTGCCCCCAGCACCGCATCCACGATCCGCTGCCCCGTCTCGGTATTTCCCACCGCAACCGCCGCCGGGAAAACCGGATCGAGCAGGCTCCGCGCCGGGACGCTCACCTCCACCGGGGCGAAGCAACCGTGATTCACTGGGACATCCTCCTCGGCCAGCAGCCGCACGCAGTACCACGCCGCCGACCGGACGATGGCCTCCACCGCGTTGACGTTCCCGGCCACCTGCGCCGCGCTCCCGCTGAAGTCGATCTGCATCCGCTTCCCCTGCACCGTCACGGCTGCCCGGATCGGGATCAGGAACTCCCGCTGCCCATCCCCTTCGAGCGCATCCTCGAAGCGGTACACCCCATCCGGGATCGCCTCGATCACCGCTTCGGTCATCCGCCGTGAATAGTCCAGCAGCGCCTCGGCATGGTCGAGCATTCGTTCGACCCCGTGTTGCGCGGCCAGCCCCAGCAGCCGCCGCTCGCCCACCCGCTGGGCGGCCAACTGCGCTTCCAGATCACCCAGCCGCTCTTCCGGGGCGCGGCTGTTGGCCGTAATCAGTGCCAGCACCCCCTCGTTCCGCTTCCCCCCAGCCATCAGCTTGACCGGCGGGATGATGATGCCTTCCTGGTAGAGCTCCGTGCTGAGTGGCAGCGATCCCGGCGACATCCCACCCACATCAGCATGATGCGCCCGGCTGGCAACGAAGAACCGCAGCATCCCCTCCACGAACACCGGCGACACCATCGTGATATCCGGTAAATGTGTTCCCCCGTGATACGGGTCATTCAGGATGACCACATCGTCCGGTTCGAGTGCCGCGAATTCCCGCAGCGCCGCCTCGACCGAGGCGGGCATACTGCCCAGATGCACCGGGATATGCGCGGCCTGCGCCACCATCCGTCCCTGGGCATCGAAAACCGCGCAGCTAAAGTCCAGCCGTTCGCGGATGTTCGGGCTAAAGCTGGCCCGCTGGAGCGTCAGCCCCATCTCCTCGGCGGTCGAGGCGAACAGGTTCTTGAACACCTCCAGCGAAATCGCATCGACAGAGTTCTGCATGACTTTGCTCATGCGCTATACGGCCCACGACCCAATCGCCGGATTCTGAGCAATCTCGGCTCCGGTCTTCGGATGTGGCCGGAGTGCCTGGGCGATTTCTTCTTCGGTAAACGGAATGCCATCCAACTCGGACTCATGAGCAGCAACCGGCAGTTGAACCTCGATGTCTCCTTCAATGACATTCTCCGGCAGATCGATCTCGATCTTCCCATCCTTGATCCGCCCCTTGACCCGCACATAGTGGATCGCCATCGCCGCGCCTCCTCACTCGTTCGCCTGCATTCTACTTCAAAACCCCATCCAGATCGGCAGCCGCCCGGCTCAGCCCGTCCTGAATGATGCGGGCGTCATTGTTCCACTCCGACTATTGAGGAAATCTCACCCATAGGCCATCGCCGCCAGATCGCCCAGCAACGGCGTGAAGTGCTTGAGGTTTCGGGTATACAGCGGCACTCTCAACCGCTGCGCCGGAGCAGCGATCAGGCAGTCGAAGGAGTCAACTCTGTGGCTCAGCGAGAACCTCAGCAGGTTTGATGCAGCCCACGCGAAGTCCGCGTCGGTGAACTCAACCACCTCAAATGTGTCGAGCAGCGTAAGGGCTTCCCGCTGTTTGGTGAGATCACGCGCGCCTTCTATGATTTCCAGCCAGGTTGCGCGGCTTATACCAGGATTGACCTGCGACACAAGCCAAGACGCTGCGGGCGCGTACCCACGCAGGAGATCAACCAGAATGTTGGTGTCCAGCAGGCAAGTTACCATTGGTGCTTGGCCTTACGTCTGCGTCGCTGCTCCGCGATCCAGGCATCGCTGTCCGTGATGCCCATATCTGCCCACGACCCAATCGCCGGATTCTGAGCAATCTCAGCCCCGGTCTTCGGATGTGGCCGGAGTGCCTGGGCGATTTCTTCTTCGGTAAACGGAATGCCATCCAACTCGGACTCACGAGCAGCCACCGGCAGTTGAACCTCGATGTCTCCCTCAATGACATTCTCCGGCAGATCGATCTCGATCTTCCCGTCTTTGATCCGCCCCTTGACCCGCACATAATGGATCGCCATCGTCGCGCCTCCTCACTCGTTCACCTGCATTCTACTTCAAAACTCCGTCGAGATCGGCAGCCGCCCGGCTCAGCCCGTCCTGAATGATGCGGGCGTCGATGCCCCACACCAGGAAATTCGAGCCGAGTTCGGCGTGCTGGCGCAGTTCCTCGACCGTAGCGGGCAGCGACCCCCACATCAGCCCACGCGCCTTACACAGGCTGCCCACCTGCTCAATCGCCGCCGGGACGGTCATGCCCATCATCGCCGTGGTACGCGCCAGTCGTACCCGCAGGTCTGATGGCCCCACGTACAGTCCATCCAACCCCGGCACATCGGCCATCGCTTCGGCCTGTTCGAGCGCCTGCGGGGTCTCAATCTGCACCACCAGGAAGGTCTCCCGCAGGGCGTGGTCGAGCAGCGGGTCGCGGGTCTGAGGAATATCCAGCCCGAAGTTGGTCTCCAAGCCGCGCCCCTCCAACCCGCGATCCCCCACCGGCGGGAACTTGACCGCCTGCACCAGATCGCGCACCGTCTGCGCCTCGTTGACGTGCGGAATGATGAGTCCGGCAGCCCCGTCTTCCAGGTAGCGGTACAACCGCGCTTTCTCCCGCGTCGGCGTGCGGACGACCGCATCGATGTCGTACAGGTGGCAGAAGGCCAGCAGCGATTGGAGTTCACGGTCATCGAACGGGCGGTGTTCCAGGTCGATCCACAGCCCATCGAAGCCCAGATGAGCGGCATAGGCCACGAAGGGTGGCAGGAAATGCCCCAGCATTGCCAGCCGCGCGGGCTGTCCACTCCGTGTCTTCGCCAGAATTCGACTGTTCCTCATGATGTTGTCCGCTCCAGGATGCAATTCCGATAACCATCGACCCGCCCCGACCAGTGTGCCGGGATATACACCGTGCTGTCGTACTGGAACAACAGCGCCGGCCCGCTGAAGTCTGACCCGACGGGAAGCCGCTCGCGGTCGTAGAGTGCCAGCCCTACCGCATTGAAACCCAGCCGCGCCGCGTCCGCGTCTGCCCCCGCAGCCGGCGGCTCGGCTTCCAGATGAGGCTTCTCCACCAACCCGACCGCGTGCAGCCGCACATTGACCACTTCGACCGGACGCTGGGGCAGGGCGTAGCCGTAGGCCCGCTGATGCGCCGCGTGGAATGCCCCTGGCAGATCATCGCTGAAGGGCACCGTCAATTCATAGGCCTGACCGGGATAGCGTATGTCCACCAGCCGCGTGAAGACCTGTTGATCGGGCGCGATCCCTTCGGCGGTCAGATCAGCCTCGGCTTGCCCTCGGAGTGCTTGCAGGATGGTTTGCAGTCGCGCCGGAGTTTCTGGGGTATGCAGGCCCAGAACCGAGCGGCTGCTCTCCAGGGCAACATCGGCCACCAGCAGCCCAAACGCGCACAGCACACCTGGATAGCGCGGAACCAGCACACGCGGGATTTGCAGCCGGTCGGCGACATCGCAGGCGTGGAGCGGCCCGGCTCCGCCGAAGGCCACCAGGGTGAAATCACGCGGGTCGTATCCCCGCGCCACCGAGACGCGCCGCAGCGCCCGGTCGATGCTGGCGTTCGCTACATCGATAATGCCCTGCGCCATGCCTTCGAGACTCAGTCCGGCAGCCGCGGCCAGTCCGCCCATCGCTGAGCGGGCTGCGTCTACATCCAGCGTCATCTCGCCGCCCAGGAAATGGTCAAGATCGAGTCGACCGAGGACGGCGTTGGCATCGCTGACCGTCACCTGCGTTCCGCCGCGCCCATAGCAGATTGGCCCCGGCGCGGCTCCGGCGCTTTCCGGCCCGACGCGCAGTGCCCCGCCCGCGTCCAGCCGGGCAATCGAGCCGCCGCCCGCGCCGATAGTCTCGATGTCCAGCACCCGGATTCGCAGCGGCAGCCCATCGATCTCCGAGTCCGGGCGGCGGATGGGCGCGCCGGGACAGAGCGCCACATCGGTCGAAGTTCCGCCGATGTCCAGTGTCAGGATGTGATCGTACCCGGCCAACCGCGCCAGATGGAACGCGCCGATGACCCCGGCCGCCGGGCCGCTCAAGGCGGTCTGGACGGCCTGCTGGCGGGCGCGGGCGGCGCTCATCACCCCGCCATCGGATTTCATCACCTGGAAGGTGGTCTGCCGGGGAAGCTGTTGTTCCAGATGGGTCAGGTAGCGGCTCATCACCGGGCGCACATAGGCATCCAGCGCGACGGTACTGGCGCGTTCATACTCGCGGAATTCGGGCAGCACCTCGCTGGAAAGCGCGATCTGCCAGGGTTGAAGCAGGCCCCGTTCCAGGATGCGGGCGCGAATGGCCTGCTCGTGAACCGGGTTGACATAGCTGTAGAGCAGGCACACCGCCGCCGACTCGATCCCTTCACCCGTCAGCGCGTCCAGCACCTGGTCGAGCGCGGTTACGTCCAGCGGCGTCAGCACCGCGCCAGTATGATCCAGCCGTTCGGGGATTTCCCAGCACCAGCGGCGCGGGATCAAAGGGGGCGGCAGCTTGGGTTGAAGGGCGTAGAGTTCCGGGCGGTTCTGCCGCCCGATGAACAGCAGGTCGCGGAAGCCTTGCGTGGTCAGCAGCGCGGTTCTGGCTCCTTTGCGTTCCAGGATGGCGTTGGTCGCCACCGTCGATCCGTGGGAAACGCGCCGCAGCGCCTCGATGTTCCCGCCGGAGATAGCCGCCAGTCCATTCAGCATCGCCTCAGCCGGATCAGCCGGGGTGCTGAGCAGCTTATGGACGGTCAGCCGCCCATCCGCCAGACTGACCAGATCGGTGAACGTCCCGCCAATATCGACGCCTGCGAACATGAGACCCCTGCTATGTGCTGCCCGGAACGATGCGGCGGATTATACCGCAGGCGGACAGTCCACTTTGCGTGGGGCGGCGCTCCCGCGTAGTATCTTCAGGCATAGCGCATCTTCAAGTAGAAAGATTCATGATGAGCCGTCGTTTTGTTCTTGCGGCCGCGCTGTTCGGGATGTTCGGGGTGGCGTTGGGGGCGTTTGGAAGCCATACGCTGCGGGCATCGCTGGAAGCCAGCGGGCGGCTGGATACCTACCAGACCGCCGTGCAGTACCAGTTGATCCACGCCCTGGCGCTGATGGGCGCGGCCTGGGCTGCCGAACGCTGGCCGGGGCGCTTCACGCGGCTGGCCGGGCTGCTGTTCATTGCCGGAATCCTCCTGTTCTCCGGCAGCCTGTACCTGCTGGCGATCTTCAATCTGGGTTTCATGGGCGCGGTCGCGCCGCTGGGTGGAGCCGCCCTGATCGCCGGGTGGGGCTGTCTGGCCTGGGCCGCCTGGCGGGAGGGATAGAGACTCGTGAACCTCCGGGCTTTGCTGCGCGTCGTCCGAGGGCTGCTGGCCTGGGGCATCCGGCTGGCGGTGATGCTGGCGCTGCTCCAGTATTCCAGCTACCCGCTTGGGCTGCGCTGGAACGCGGTGGCGGTGCTGGCCTCGGACTACCAGTTCGACTACGTGACCTGGGAACTGGGCGCGGTCGCCGTCAAAGCCGAGCAGACGCTCTACGGTCTACACCCCTTCATGAGCGAAGCGGCTCGCGCCGACCTCGTGCGCGCCTACATGAACGATCTGGCCGAAGCGCAGCGGCTCGACGGGCAGATCAGCGCGATCTATGCCGATCCCGCCCAATCCGATCCGTTCGCGGCCAGCGCGGACTTACGTGCCCAACGGGATGCCCTCCGTGCTGACCTGGAGACGCGGCAGCCGCTCGTCGAAAGCATCCTGGAGGGGCAGGTCGCGGCGGTGTTGGTGGAGCAGGGCTTCAGCCAGTTGGGGCAGATTCTCCCGCCAGTCTCTGCCCATTTCACCCGCGTCCCGAATCTGCTGGTCGTCTCCCCGCGCGATCAGATCCGCTTCGATGTCTCGATCAACCTGAATCCGCTGAGCACCGACCAGATGGCTGCGCTGGAAGCCCGCATCGATGCCGAGCAGAAGGTCTCCTCGTTGATCGTGCCGCTGGGCGGCATCGCGCTGTATCCAGCGATGGTGCTGGAAACGGCCTCGATCCCGGCGGCGCTGGATACGATTGCTCACGAGTGGCTGCATCACTACTTGTTCTTCTTCCCGCTGGGATTGAGCTATTTCAGTGGTGACGGCTTTGCCGGGGAGACGCGCATTATCAACGAAACCACGGCGGCGCTCTTCGGCCAGGAGGTCGGGCGGCTGGCGCTGGCGAAGTTCTATCCTGATCTGGCGGTTTCTGGAGGAGGGCGTCCCGTCCTGCTCCGCTTCCCGTCACAGGCTCAGGCCTTCGACTTCAACCGGGAGATGGATACGACTCGGCGGCAGGTGGATGTGCTGCTGGCTGAAGGCAAAGTGGTCGAAGCGGAAGCCTACATGGAAGAGCGGCGCAGGCTGTTCGTCGAAAACGGCTATGTGATCCGCAAGCTCAATCAGGCTTTTTTCGCCTTCTACGGTGGCTATCAGGCCGGGGGCACGGCCGGTGCTGGCGGGAGCGATCCTATTGGGCCGGCGGTGTTGGCGCTGCGTCAGGCCAGCCCATCGCTGCACGACTGGATCGTGACCCTGCGCGGCATCACCACGCGCGAGCAACTCCTCGCGGCGGCCGACCTGATTCAATAGCGGGACTCACAGGACGAAGACATCCTCCACGGGCAGACTGAATCCCGGCAGGACATCGCCCCCGCTGATGGCCTGCCCACTGGAGAGCGTCTCAGTGCGGTCGGGCGTCCAGGCGACGACGGTCTGCGAACGGGGATAGATGAGCAGCACCAGCTTTGTCCCCGCGCGGAGGTACTGAGTCACCTTGAGCTGCAAGTCATCGGCATCATCACCCGGCGAGACCACTTCGACCGCCAGATCAGGCGCGAAGGGCACATAGCCATCCGGCAGTCCCTCGGACAGGCGACCCGCCGCGATGAAGCCGACATCAGGGGCACGCACCGTATCGCGGCCATCGGGATTCCGGGCGAGGATGTAGCCGGTTTCAGCCGCGGTGACGAATCCGAGGCGGCCTTCGCGGACGAAAGCGCGGACGGCGCTGCCGATGTTCAGGGTAATCACCCCATGTTTTCCGCCCGCGGGAGTCATGGCGATGAGTTCCCCCTCGCTGAGTTCGAGGCGCTGCCCGGCTGTCTCCGGCTGATGGGACAGCACCCACAAGTCCTCGACCGAATACTGGCGCTCACGAATGAACATGGCCTGATCCTGCGCTTGCCTATGCTCGATTCTACCACGATCTGCTTACGTCGGACGGGCAGCCCGGCAGTTAGGTCTTGATGAGAAAGGTTGGCGCGGGCACAATCCCCACGTACACTGATAGCAGTTGTTCCCTTGAGCCAGGATGTGCCTATGAACCGCCGATGGTCCCGACTGTTCGCTGCTCTCCTCCTCGTCGCGCTGGCGGTGGCCGTGGCCCCGTCTGCCGCGCAGGACTCGACCGAGCGTGACCCGGAGGGTCTGGCACGGCGGCTCCTGGGCTTCAATGACGAGGCGGCCATCCCGGAGCCGTTCCCGGTCTATGCAGTTGGGGATACCGCGCCGTTCTGGGTCAGCAAGGCCAACCAGACCGAACCCAGTCAGATCACCGCTCAGGTCGCGGCCGCTACCTCCGGCGTCTACATCTGGGTCGAAGAAGGCCTCGACTTCAATGCCGAGGCGCTGGCCGAGACGGCCGCCCAGTTGGACAGCATCTTCACCTTGCTGCGGCTGACCGACAATCAGGCCGGGATCAGCGTCGTGCCGCAGTCAGCGGCGGAACTGGCCCTGCTGCGGCAGCTTCGGCTGCCGGACGTGGACAACGACCCGCACTTCTATGTCCTGTTTGCCCGCGACCTGAGTACCAGTCGGAATGCTTTCTTCAACCCGGCCAACAGCATCCCGACTCAGTGGGTCAACGGGGGCTTCACCAACCAGCACGAGATGCTGATGGTCAACACGTCAGCGGCTCCGGGGCTGGCGCTGGATGATCCGGCTTACGTGAGCATTCTGGCGCGGGAGTACATCAAGCTGCTGACGTTCTACAACAATCCCGGTCAGGCGGCCTGGCTGCGGGAGGCGCTCACCTGGGCGCTGCTGTTCCAGGTCGAACAGCGTGAACTGACCGCCGATGATGTGACCCTGTTCCTGCAAGCGCCGGAAACCTCACTGATCCGGGTGAACTCCAGCGCGGAGATCAGCGCGGGGCAGATGTTCCTCCAATATGTGCGGCAGCGGTTCGGCGAGCCGGCCATGCGGGAACTGCTGGCCCAACCGGGAGCGGGCATTTCCGCGCTCGACCGGGTGCTGCAAGCCCGCGGCCTGACCGATCTGGTGACGGGCAGCCCGATCAGCGCCCGCGATGTCTTCGCCGATTTCGCGCTGACCAACGTGCTGAACTTCGCGCTCGGCGACGGGCGCTATACCTATACCAATCTGGCGGCGGTGGACGGGTTGAACGCGGCCGCTTCGCTGGTCAGCGACCAGTTCGACTTCCAGCTTCCCGACCTGACCATCAACCAGTTCGGAACGGCCTATCTGGGATTGGGGACAACCGACGGGGTGGATTTCACGCTGGTCTTCCAGGGAGCCGAGACGACCCCGCGAATGCCGATCCCTGGCCCGGTGGACAACCACTTCTACTGGTCGGGCAACGAGATCAACCAGAATACCGCCCTTTACCGCACCTTCGACCTGAGCAGCACAGCTTCGGCCACGCTGACCTTCGATGCGTGGCACATCCTGGTGGATGGCTGGAACTACGGCTACGTCAGCGCCTCGGCGGACGGGGGGCAGACCTGGACGCTGCTCCAGCCTACGACGGCCTCGACCAACAACGTCTATGGGCTGGCTTACGGGCCAGGGCTGAGCGGGATCAGTTCGACGGAGCCTCCGCGTCCGTTCCCGTTCCTGGGCATCGGGCTGGAAGCGGACGGGATCACCATCGCCAGCATCCGGGAAGACAGCCCGCTGGTGGGCATGGACGTTCAGGTGGGCGACACCATCGCCGGGTTCGATGAGCAGGTGTGGCAGGGACAGCCTGATCTGATCGGGTTCCTTTCCAACTTCAATCCGGGCGATACGGTCAACCTGTACATCCTGCGGGGCGAGGAGTTCTTCAGCGTGGAGGTGACGCTGGCCGCGCATCCGACCCGCCGCTTCATCCCTGATCCGGTGTGGGTCGCGCAGTCGATTGACCTGAGCGCGTTCGCTGGAAAGACGGTGATCGTGCGGTTCGACACGGTGAGCGCCTCGGATGTGACCGACCGGGGGCTGGCTATCGACAACATCGCGATCCCGGAAATCGGCTACCGGGATGATGCCGAGGCGGGAGTGCAGGGCTGGACGCTGAACGGCTGGCAGCAGATCACCAACCAGGTCGCCCAGCGGTTCCTGCTCCAGTTCGCGGTGCTGGATACGACCACGATCAGCAACAGCCGGGTAGGACAGCTCATCAGCCCGACTTCGGCGCTGACGAGCGGAGCCTGGGACTTCAGCCTGAAGCCGGGCGAAATCCTGCTGCTGGCGATCTCCGGGTTGAACGACAACACGGACTACCCGGCGCGATACGGTCTGGCGGCTTCCACGGGCGCGGGAGCAGCCCAGCCCACGCCGACTCCTGGTCAATCCACCTGAGATGACGAACCGGCCGCTGAACTTCTACGATCTGGTGGAGACGCTGCCGGAACCGGGCTGCGCGATCTGCACGCTGGTCGAGCGCGATACGGCCCGCTTCCTGGACTCGCACCTGTACGAGTACGTGAACACCCCGGAAACCCACGCGGCGATGCGGGCTTCACGGGGGTTGTGCGCGACGCACAGCGCCCAACTGGTGGATTACGGGGCACAGGTGTTGGGAATCGCGATCCTGCACGCAGCGATCCTGGATGAACTGCTCAAGCAGGCCGCGGTTCCCCGGAGCAGCTCGCGGTTGGGGCGGCTGCGGGGGAACGGGGAGACGGTGGCTGGACGCTTCGAGGCTTCCGGGCGGTGTATGGCCTGCGAAGCGATGGAGCGGGCGGAACATCAGCACGTCCGGGCGCTGGCCGGGCACATCCACGAGGCGAAGTTGAAGGCGGCTTTCGAGCAGTCGGAGGGGTTGTGTTTGCCTCATTTCCGGCTGGTTCTGGAGGCTGCACCGGATGCTCCACGGCATGATCTGCTGCTCCAGATGCAGGTGGAGAAGTGGCGGGGACTGAAGGCCGAACTGGAGACTTTCGCGGAGAAGTACGACATCAACCACGCTGGCCGGGCGATGGGCGCCGAAGCGGATAGCTGGCGGAGGGCGCTGCGGCTGGTGAGCGGGGCGGCGGGGGTGTTCGGGGTGCGGAGGAAGTGAAGTTAGTATTTGATAGAAGTAGCTCTTAGCTGATAGCTT
>JAEUQZ010000141.1 GCA_016788965.1 Anaerolineae bacterium
GTCCACCATTTTGGCTTTGTCACCGCTATGGTTTACCAGAAGGCGCTGGTTTTTGCACAATCAGCCAAACTTCAGCGCCGGGGGATGTAATCCCCCCGGCTAGAGGAAGACCACCCCTTCCAGGGGTTCTGGAAGACGGGCGCGGCTGTTTCGGGAAATCCCGGACGCCAAGAATGGCGTCCCTACGAAGACGGTGGTTGAGGGAAGCGAGCGGCTATTTTCAGAGGGGAATGGTGTTAGACGACGACGCGGTCGTCGTTCTTGGCCTTGTCTTCGTTCTTGCGTTTTTCGGCGCGATCACCGCGGCGATCACACCATTCGCCTTTGATGTTGTAGCCGAAGAGCATGCCGACGCCGACCAGAATGAGCAGCAGCGGCAGGCTGAAACCGAACTGGAAGACCAGCCCCAGACCGATCATCCACAGGCCGCCGGAGACGTTGTACCAGGCCTGCCCTTCAGCGACGCCGCGGGCAATGGCGCTGGCTCCGATGACATAGAGGATGCCGGGCCAGAAGCTGACGATGTTGCCCAGAAAGAGGATGCCCAGGCCAATGAGGAAGACGGCCCCACCGATCTGATCGGAACGTTCTTTGGTGTACATGCTTTCCCCTTGAGTTCATCTGCGAACCGCACTGTTTTTTCTTTACGCAGGCGGGCGGGCAAAGTTGCGGAGAGCATTTCAAATTGGGGGGATTTGAAAACAAGCCGCATGAGGTCGTTCAGAAGAAAGCAGATTGTCGGTTTGAGGACGCCAGACACTAAAGTGTCCGGCTGCCAAAAAGCCATGTCCACTGAAGGGACAAAAGACAGGTCAATATCCAAGTCCATTCATGAAAGTACCTCATGCTATGCGAACTTACCCCACGAATGAAATGCACCTGCAGCGTTGCGAAAAGCATTTCATTCCAGCGTTGAGGTGCTACAATCGTAGCTTCAGTTTTAGACCGCGCCGGAAGGCAGTGGCGCGGTAGGTTTTCAGCAAGGCATGGCAGATCTCATGTCGGAACAATCCTCTCTGACTTCGCTCCAGGCGCTCACCGACCGCATCAATACGGCGGAGACTCCCTTCGATGCGGCCCAGGCCGCGCGGGATTGGCTGGCCGATCACGGCGGCGGGTTGATCGCGCTGCTCAACCTGGAGCGGACGCAGATACAGATTCATGCCAGTCCAGGCGAGGACATCCCGGACGAGGCACTGCGCTGGCTGCGGTCGCCGGATGCATGGCTGGACTGGCACACCTGGAAGGGGCCGCGCCGGGTCAGCGCCGGGTCGCCGCTGCCGGGGCTGGACTGGACGGGCGAGGCGCTGCTGATCCCGCTGCGCGTCGATCAGGATACGCGCGGGATGCTGTGGAGCCGAAACGCGAGCGAGGCGGATGCGGCCATCCTGTTGACGGTGGCGCAGCTTCTGGCGGCGCGGGCGCAGCACCTCGAAACCAGCCAGCGGTGGACGGAGGTCGTGTCCGACCTGCACGAATTCAGCCGGGCGCTGGCGCGGCAGACTCCATCCGAAGACATCTGGGGGCTGGCGCATGACCAGATGCTGCTGCTGTTCGATGCGTCGTCGTACTTCGTCGGTTTGCTCGACCTGAAGGAGTATCTGCTGCGGCTGCCGCTGGTCTGGCAGAACGACCAGCGGGAATCGCGGGAGGCGATCCCGGTCAGCGGCCTGAGCAAGGCGGTGCTGACGCAGGGGGTGGCGCTGCACTTCCGCGACCTCGACCAGGAGCAGGAGCGGCTGAGCGGATTGGATGTGTACCTGAACAACATGGAGCCAGGGCTGCCGGCGCGGTCGTGGATCGGCGTGCCGCTGCGTGACCGTCACGGGGCGATCATCGGCCTCATCAGCATTCAGAGCGAACTGCCGCACCGCTTCACCGACCCGGATTTGTGGCTGCTGTCACTGGTGGCACTCCAGCTTTCGCAGACCATCGAGAACCGCCAGCTCCTCCAGACCGAACAAGAACGTCGGCGGCTGACGAGCATCCTGATGGAAGTGGGGCAGGTGGTCAGTTCGTCGCTGGATCATGAGACGGTGCTGGAACGCATCCTGGAACAGTTGGAGCGGATCATCGGCTACGACCGGGCCAGCATCATGCTGCCGGCGCCGAATGCTCATGATGGCAGCCTGATGGTGATCTCGGCCAGCAAGGGCGCACAGCCCGCGCCCAAAGGTCAGGAAGTGTATCTGCCGGAGGGCGGCGCGGCACGGCGGGTGTTCCGTTCGCATCTGCCGGTGGTGGTCGAGGATTTCCGGGCGGATCAGCCGGCCTACAGCCGGGCGGCGCAGATCGAAGCGGCCTGGACGCGCTCGTGGCTGGGCGTGCCGATGGTGGCGCAGGATCGCGTCAGCGGGCTGATCGTGCTGGAGAAGTTCACGCCATCCTATTACACCGAAGACCATGCCAGCACGACGTTCGCGCTGGCGCGGCAGGCGGCTATCGCGGTGGATAACGCGCGGCTGCATGAGCGGGCGCTGGAGGCCAACCGCCTGAAGAGCGAGTTCCTGGCGAACATGAGCCACGAACTGCGGACTCCGCTGAATGCGATCATCGGCTACAGCGAGATGCTGCTGAGCCAGGTGTATGGCGAACTGAACGCCAAGCAGTATGACCGGCTGTCGCGGGTGGTGGGCGGCGGCAAGCATCTGCTGGAAATGATCAACGGCGTCCTCGATCTGTCGCGGATCGAGGCGGGGCAGATGAACCTGGCGACCACGCCGCTGAATGTGATCGATGTGGTTTACGACGCTATCGCGGACATCACGCCGCAGATCGATGTTAAAGGGTTGAAGCTCAGCCTGAACCTGGAACCCGATCTGCCACCGATGGCCGCCGACCCGCAGCATATCCGGCAGGTTGTCACCAATCTACTGGACAATGCAGTCAAGTTCACGCACGAGGGTGCGATCAGCATCGAGGTGGGGCTGGTGCAGATGCGGGCGGGGATCTGCGAGCGGGGACGCCAGCCGCCGGCTTCGGTCAAGGTGACGGACGGAACGTGGGTGGCGCTGACGGTGAAGGATACGGGCATCGGCATCGAGCCGGAACACCACGCGATGATCTTCGATGCTTTCCGGCAGGTGGATGCCTCCAGCGTGCGGAAGTACGAAGGCTCCGGGCTGGGGCTGGCGATCACGCGGCAGTTGGTTCGCATCCAGCAGGGGTATCTGTGGGTGGAGAGCGAACTGGGTCAGGGGAGCGCCTTCACGGTGCTGATGCCCTCGTACCAGCCGGAGGATTATTCGGGAGCAGCCAGCGATTCGACGCCGGATCAGCGGGTGGTGCTGGTGGTGGATGATAACCCGCAGACGATGGCGGCGGCGCAAACGGCGCTGGGGAACACCCAGTATGGGGTGTACGGCGCGCCAGGGCCGGATCAGGCGGTGGATATTGCCCGGCGGCTGCGGCCGGCGGCGATCCTGCTCGGCACAGGGATGTTAGGCGCGGCGGGAACGGCTTTCATCGCGCGGCTCCAGGACGACGAAGCGGTGGCGGCGATCCCGGTGATCGTGCTGTCGGCGGCGCAGGACAGCCTGATCGAGGGGGCAGCCGCCTACCTGGGCAGTCCGTCCAACGGGAGTGACCTGATGGATACCATCAACCGGGTCACAGCGGGCGACGGTCACAATCCAATCCTGGTGGTCGAAGACGACCCCACGGCGCGGTCACTCCTCATCCAGTTCCTTTCGGCGGCGGGATACGAGACGTTGGAAGCAGAAAGCGGCGAAGCGGCGCTGATGCTGCTCACCAGCCGCCCGGTGAGCCTGATTCTGCTCGATCTGGGACTGCCGGGCATATCCGGGATGGATGTGCTGCGGCGGCTGCGGCAAAGTCCGAATACGCGCGATCTGCCAGTGCTGATCGTGACGGGGAGTACGCTGAGCGGGGCCGATGACCAGGAAGTCCGGGAGAAGGATGCGGAAGTCCTGCAAAAGGGAACCGTGAGCGGTCGGTCGCTGGTGGATCAGGTGCGGGCGACGCTGAGTCGGCGTGGGCGGCGGAGTTAGGGGGCGAAAATCCAATGCAATACCACCACAGAGACACAGAGGACACAGAGAAATACGGAGGGTGTGGGGGATTTTCAGGGCAGGCAGCGGTTGGCTCAGCGCGCAGCGATGGTGTAGGCACGCAGGTAGATGAGCTGGCGGGTAGGGTCGCTGCGGTCAGCCAGGAGTTCGATGATTTTCTGGCCGGTGTTTTCATAGGTTCCGGCGAAGTTGGCCGCCTGATGGGACGTCCACCAGGGCAGGCCGGCCTCCTGGGGATTGGGGGCGGGGAAGGGCGTCCAGCCGTCGCGGAGCGGCTCGGTCAGGGCGAGGCTCGCCAGGAAGGGGGCGAGATCGACGCCCGCGGGCAGCTCGAAGCGGAGCCAGACGATGCGCCCGAACTGGGATTCGGTGGCGAACTGGACGGCCTGGGATTGGGCGGGCAGATCGGCGCCGATGAAGCTTTGGACTTCCTGAATCCGCCATTTCCGCCAACCGAAGAGATTGGTCGCCCAGAAGGCTGCCAGCAGGATGCCAACGGTGGCGATTAGAAATAGAAGGCCGACGAGTTTGCGTTTCATCGGTTAGGGTTGATCGTCCCTCACGGCTCCAGGCCCAGCCGCGCCACCAGTTCGTCCAACTCGCCCAGCAGCGCCTCGGACGATCCGCCGTTCAGGAGCGTGTAATCGGCGATGGCGATGGGGCCGCCCTTCTCGATGTTCTCGATCTCCTGGTAGTCGCGCCGCTCGGCTTCTTCGGCGGTCAGGGGACGCTCCGGGCGGCTGGTGAGCCGCTGGTAGCGCAGCCCGCGCGGACTGATGACAGCCACGACCACCATACTCCCGCCCAGTTCGGCGTGCAGCGTTTTGTACTCACTGAAGCTATACAGCCCATCGATGATGATGCTGGGATGTGTTTCCAACGCCGCCCGCAGGTAAGGCAGCGCCCGCCGGGCAATGGCATCCATGCCCTCATTGCGGCGGAATTCCTCGCGCACGATGCGCTCGTTCTCCGGGTTCAGCGGCCATCCCCGCCGCAGCACTTCATCGACGACGATGCTCCCAAACCGGAACTGGTAGAACCCCCGCGCTTCCAGGTGCCTGGCACAGAGGGTCTTGCCCGCGCCGGGCATCCCCACCAGCGCCAGCGCACGCGGCCTTTCGTGATCGATCATTCCATCCTCGACTCGGTTTTCGGCGGCACGGTCGGGATTATAGCCGAGCGGTCAGTCGAACGGAATGGACGGTTGGTCGCTCAGGGACGGGCGTAGACGATCACCTGCCACAGCCCCATCCGGCGATAGAAGCGCCGTTCCAGGCCGTTCTCCCGTGTGATGCGGTCTACTTCGGCGGTGGGATGGACGAAGGTGCGGAAGGGGTTGCGCTGAAGCCAGAAGGCCAGGTTGAGGACGTGGATACCCAACCGCATCCACCAGCCATCGAGCGGGAACACGACTCCGTATATCCGCGCTGCCCGCTCCGAAGACAGCCTGACCAGCGCGGCTACATCCGGGTAGCAGCAGATCACCCGATCCAGCGTCACTACATCGGCGGCAGCGACCTGATCGGCCAGCGTTACGAAGTCGCCGTGCAGATACGTTACCCGGTCGGCATGGCCTTGCCGGGTGGCCTCCGACTGCGAGGCATTCAGGTAAGCCTGCGCGGCATCGACCTGGACGGCGGTTTGCACGCCTGCCTGCAAGAGATCGTGCTGAATTGCGCCGATCCCGCCGCCGATGTCCAGGAGGGTCGCCGGATTCAGGCTCAGGGCGCGGATGGCTTCCAGCAGCGCCCGCGTCTGTCTGGATGGGCCGCTGCGCCGGTAGGATTCCAGGTCATCGCGGGCGGTTCCAGGGTCGAAGAATTCATCCGCGCCGCGGCAGTGTGAACAGGTCATGGTGTTCCTCCTCGCTGCGATACACCTCAGTATACCCACACGCCCGCGCGGGGCGAAAACTGAGGCTACAATAACCGTAGGATGTATTTCAGATTCGGGGCAAGATTCATCGCTGGCGGACGGGCAGAAGCCCGTCCCTACGATCCCTGCCTGGGTAGGGACGCCATTGTTGGCGTCCAGAACAGAGCGCCGCAAAAGTGGAATGCACCCTAAGTGTGTTGAACGGCAGCGTATCCCGTGGGGAGTGATGAGGCGCTATGTCTACCTCTTCGGCATCCAACCCTTTCCGTCCTGATGGAGAAGGAACCGCCCTGTTCGTTGGGCGGCAGAAACTCTTCGACTACCTCTACCACCAGTTGGCCGATCCGCAGGGGAACCGCGCCGCCCTGATCCTGGGGCGGGAAGGCAGCGGCAAATCGGCGGCGCTGCATCGCTTCCGGCAGGTCGCCGAAGAGACGTTCATCGGCGTGCCCATCGATCTGAAGACCGTGCCACTTCAGGACGAATCGGCCTGGCTGACGCAGCTTGCGCTCAGCACGATGCGCGTCCTGGGCGAGCGGGATTTCAGCCTGTACCGCCTGCCGCGCCCCGGCAGCAGCGATCTGGAAACCCGCGACTGGTTCGATGAACGCTACCTGCCCGAAGCCTTCAATATCATCCGCCACCGCCGCCTGATCTTCCTGCTGGACGATGGAGAAGTCCTGCTCGATGCCATCCGGCGCGGTGATCTGCCGGAGGACAGCTTGACCTATCTGAGCAGTCTGCTGCGGGATCATCCGGCGCTCGGTTTCGTGCTGACGCTCGACAGCCAGCATGAAGCCCGCCTGCCCTCGTTTGCGCCGCTGGTCAACCCGGCGCAGACGTTCCGGCTGACGCGCCTGGAAGATGGCGAGGTCGCGGCGCTGCTGCGGGAGCCGCTGGGCGATCAGGTGGCGGTCGAAGACGGGGCGGCGCTGGCCGTCGCCCGCGCGAGCGGCGGGCAGCCCTGGCTGGTGGGGCGTTTCGGCGAGGCACTGTATCGACGCTGGGCAGCCCATCCCGGCTCGCGTTCATGGACGGCGGAGGATGTCAAAGCGGTGAGTCAGCCGATCTATGCGGCCAGCAGCAGCGTCTTCCGGCAAATCTGGGACGAACGCAGTGCCACCGAACAGCAGATCCTGACAGCCATGACCCGGCTGGTCTACGACGCGCCGCTGACGCCGGTGGATGCGCCGGCCATCGCCCGCTGGTTGGCGGAAAACGCCGAACCGCTCGACCTGACGACGGTTCACGCGGCCTTACGCGCTCTGGAATATGAGGACGTGCTGGAAACCACACCGGGCGGCATCCGGGCGGCGTCGGGGTTGATGCAAAGCTGGCTGCTGGAACATGCGCGGTTGGGTCGCCCAACGGAGTTGTCCCCGCAGCGGCGCTGGACATTGGCAGCAGTGGCGGTGCTGGTAGGATTGGCGCTGCTGCTGATCGTGCTGGCGAGCCAATCCGGGACTAGCTCCGGTCCTGCGCCGGGCACGATCCCGCCGACGCTGACCCTTCTGCCAACGCCGGAAGGTCAGTAATGCAGTGGGCAGGAGAGTGGGAAAACGAGTTTGTTCGGGGTTCTGCAACGTGATAGAGTGTGGTTGAAACAATTGTGAAGGATCAGGAGTATCAATCCGTGGAGTGGCAACCCATTCAGGACATCCCCCAGAACTGGCACGAGATGACAGACCACAGTCTTCATCTCCTGGCGAGCATCTGGAATGAGCAGCGAAGCCGGATGGAAGCCACGCAAAGCTACCAGCTTTTTCTGGCAAAACTGCGCCGCCGAATCGCCATCGAGACAGGTGTCATCGAACGACTTTACACCATTGATCGCGGCGTCACGCGACTGCTGATCGAAGAGGGAATCGACGCAGCACTTATCCAGCACGGCACGACAGACCGTCCGGCCTCAGAGGTTGTACAGCTCATTCGAGATCATGAACAATCTGTTGATGTCTTGTTCGACTTCGTCGCGGGACAGCGCAACCTTTCAACGTCCTTCATCAAACAACTCCATCAACTATTGACCCGGCATCAGGAGTACACCGAGGCGACCGATCCGTTCGGCAAGCCCGGTCGAGTAGCCTTGATCCGGGGTGATTGGAAGAAATTTCCAAACAACCCACAGCGCGCGGATGGAACGATACACCATTACTGTCCCCCAGAGCAGGTCAGTTCTCAGATGGATCAACTGATTGCATGGCATCTCGAACACCAAGCCAACGGCGTCAGCCCAGAAGTGGAAGCTGCCTGGCTGCACCATCGGTTCACGCAGATTCATCCCTTCCAGGATGGCAATGGACGGGTGGCCCGCAACCTCGCAACGCTCGTTTTTGTCAGGGCGGGATGGTTTCCACTAGTCGTGCTGGATGACGAAAACGAAGACCTCGCAAGGACAAAATACATCGATGCGCTGGAAAAAGCGGACGACGGCGATCTGAAACCGTTAGTAGACCTCTTTGCCGAGAATCAGAAGAAAGTATTCATCAGCAGCTTGAGTATTTCCGAGGAAGCCATCTCTGAAACCACGACGTGGACTGCGGCGCTTGATGCAGCCATTGAAAGGATAAAGAGGAAGCAGATACCCAGCGAGGCAGAAGCCACATTACAGGTTCAGCAGTTTGCAGAAAGGCTGTTTCAAGCAGCAGCAGACAAGTTCAGGGATGTTGAACGCGAAATCGGTTTATCGCTTTCGAAAGCCATGCCGGGCGCATTCGTTCGACTGGATAAGGCATCCAGCGATGATGAACGTGCCGGTTTCTATCGATACCAGATCATCCAAACTGCCAGAAAACTCAACTACTACGCAAACCTGAGTGGTTATCGCAGTTGGCTGCGACTCGCTATCGGAACGAACAATCTACAGACGGAGATTCTTCTGTCTTTTCATGTCCTGGGATACAAGCCCAGCGGAATCATGATCTGTACAGCCTGCGGCTATCGACGCTCGTCATCTGACGATATTGACACAAGTTTTGTCGAGGATCTGCAGCCGCTCTCGACCACACCATTCGAGTTTACCTACCAGGAAGATCAACACAGCCTTGAAGACCGCTTCAAGAAGTGGCTTGATGAAGTCCTGATCCTGGGAATCGATTACTGGCAGAAAGGGCTATGATCCGCCTTCAGGGTCAAAGGCGCAGATGCCTGCGTCGATGGGGCAGACGGCAAGGACAATCCCGCGTCGCCGCACCTCGAAGGTCGCGTCTGGCGCGGCGCTCAGCCAGAACCAGCGCGGGAACGATACCCGGCTCCAGGCATGGCGTTCCGCGCAGACTGAGGGTGCATCGACCAGAGCGATGTCGTTGCGCTGCACCTGGAAGCAGCCGCTGGGTGGCAGCGAATCAGTGGGACGGCTGCCGCCTTCCCAAAAGCGGGTTTCAAACTCCAAAGTCGAGCCGTTGGCAGCCGTTTGCACGAACCTCAATCCACTCACGTCCACCGCCCGCTCCGAGCGGTTGAGCAGGATCAGCATGTTCGCATCATAACTGAGGACAATGGCTCCATCGCTGGCCGGCAGCAGCACGATGGCCGTCGCATCTGGCGCGGGGGTACGGGTTGCTGAGGGACGCGCGGTTGGCGCGGCGGTGGTGGGCTGAGGGGTGCGACTCGGCGTGGGTGAAGGCTCCGCCGTGGTCGGACGCACTGTCGGCGTGGCGGATGACTCCGGGCGGTCGGTAACTGTGGCTGCTGGTTCGATAGTCGCGCTCAGTTCCGGCGTGGGGGTGAGCGTGGCGGTGGGTGGTTCGTCGGTGGCTTGAGGTGTCTGGATGGCCTCCGTCACGGCTGCGACGACCGCTGTATTTTCGGCCACCGTTGGGGTCGGCGTTCCGCCGTTGAGCGCACCGCTGCCGATGATCGCCACCGCCGCGATCACGACGACTGCGGCCAGCACTACGAAGAGCGGCAGCAGCCAGCGACGCCGCTGACGGCGCTGTTGTTCCCGGATGAGCGCTGCCCGGCTGCCGGCGGAGGCTTTCGAGTCGGTGACGGTGGGGGTATCGTCCAGCGTCGCGCCGCCGCGCGAAGGCCGGGAAATATCCGAGAGCGGCAGATTAACGGTGGTTCCGGCTGGCCCGGCTGCCGGGATCGACGCTGGGGGCAGCTTCGCAGCCGACTGTGAGGCTGAATCCGCTTTCTTGATGAGGGGGGTGAGGGCGGCTTCGACCGCCTTGACCATCTCGGTGCAGCTTGTGTAACGCTTCTTGGGTTCTTTCTCCAACGCCCGCGCGATGATCGCGTCCACGGCCGGGGGCAGTTCTTCGTTCAGGCGGCTGGGGGGCGTGGGCGGATCGGTCAGGTGCTTCATAGCGACGGCCATCGCCGACGGGTCGTCGAAGGGGACGCGGTTGGTCAGCATCTCGTAGAGGACAATGCCAAGCGAGTAGATGTCACTCTGCGGGACGGCCTGCGCCGAACTGATGGCCTGCTCCGGGGCGATGTAATGGGCGCTGCCGAAGGTATTGCCAATCGTGCCCTCCGGGACGCTCAGGGCCAGCCCGAAGTCCGTCAGAATGGCTTTGCCCGCCGAGGTCAGCATGATGTTCGAGGGCTTGATGTCGCGATGGATCACGCCCTCGGTATGGGCGTAATCGAGGGCGCTGCCGATGTCCTGGATCACGCGCAGCACTTCGGCGTAGCTCATGCGGGATTTGAAGCGGTCGTGCGTCTTGATGATGGTGCGGAGGTCTTTGCCTTCGATGAAGCTCATCGCCATGTAGTACAGGTTCTCGACTTCATCGAACTGGTAGATCATGACGATGTTCGGATGAGTCAGGCGGGCGATGGCGCGGGCTTCATTCTGGAAACGCTTGCGGTATTCGGCTTCGTCCTCGCGGAAGGCGGCCGCGTCGATCACTTTGACGGCAGCATAGCGGTTGAGCTTCTTGTCCAACCCGCGATAGACGCGGGCCATCCCGCCCTGGCCGAGGATATCGACGATGATGTAATCGCCTAGTTTTCTTCCAATCAGGGGATCGCTCGTCGCCATGGCTGCCTTCGCTGGACTGCTGCTGGATGAAAGGAAGTTCTCCCCTAATGCTACAACGAAACAGGGGCTTTTCCCACATCAACGTTTTCTTAATCCTATGCCATCCTGCGGAACCGTGCCGGGTGCGAGCAAAAGTTGTCAGGGAAAGGGTAGACAAGAAGCCGAATGGGTGTTAAAGGTCGAATTATCACAACCACCTAAAACACCCAAGGGGCCGACATGGAGTTTATCACAAGGCTAAAGACAAAGTTGATCAGTCAGGCCAAGGAGTTGGTAGGCACAGGTGAAGTGAGCGCTAGCAGTCTGTCGGAGATGGAAGTGGGGCTAAAGACGGCATTGCAGGAGGTGGGCAAAGCGATCATGGGGGCATG
>JAEUQZ010000142.1 GCA_016788965.1 Anaerolineae bacterium
CAACCAGCGTGAAATAGGCACGGTCGAGACGATAGCTGTAGCGGCGCGCTTCCAGCTCAATGTGGTTATCCTGAATATCGTTGCCGGTGTAAAGCGCCAGCAGAACCAGATCAGGCTGGAACTGCCAGCCCAGCAGCGCATACAACAGCAGTTCGCGGTCGGTTCCGTAAGCGTCAATGCTCAGATTGATGACCTCGACCGGGCGGCCAAGCTGCTGGCTAAGCAGTTCCTGAAGGCGCTGCGGAAAAGAGTCTTCATAGCGCACCTGCATCGCCTGCGGGAAAGAGTCGCCGACGATCAGGATACGGAAGACTCCAGCGGGTTTCTCCAGTGTGGTTATGGGCGCATGGAGACCGAAGTTGTTGAAGCGAACGAGGACATGAAACTCGTCGGTCGGATTAGGCATCCAATAAAACGAGTCGCAGGGAGTGCGGGTCGTTCTAACGAGTGCCGTGATCTGGTCGAGAAGCGCAGTTGAAATGGGCAGACAGGGAACCGAAGTCGAGTCTATCGGCTCGGCCGTCCAGGGGGTCTGAGTGGAACGCAGAACTGTCAGCGCACTGATCACTGCTCCGGCGAGGATGACGCCCAGGATCAGCGGTTGGACAATGCCCCGGCGGGATGTACTCATGGGATCGTGATTTCGACGGATGGCGGTCCCATCAAACCACTGGAATCGACCGACGAGATGACCAGCGTGCCGAACAGCGACGAGGTGAAACCTTCCCATTCGACACTGTTGGTCGGCCAGGGGAAGTAGGTATCGATGATGAGGCCACCTGGACGACGCAATCCGATCAGATAACTGGTCGCGTTGGGGATTGGCTCCCAGATCAGGTTTGGCTTAGCGCCTTCGGTTTGACGCAAGCTGATGTTGCGGGGCGGAGGAAGTCCGTCCGCGAAAACGACGGCCACGGTCAACACCGTTTGGGTCGTCTTCATCAGGTAGTTGATCTGGATGTCGTCCAGGGTATCCTGGGCGGTGTGCTGGCGGTCGCGGTCTTCAAGGGTTTCAACGAAGCGAACGGCAGCGAATCCGGCTTCACTAAAGGACATATGGTCTCCGTAGCGTCCCTGCCGATCCACGGTGTCCTGGATCAGCAGTTCCATGTTGGGAACCATGTTCTGATCGATCAGGTTGATGGCGCGGGCGAGCTGCCGCGAGGGCGAATTATCCGGCCCGGCAGAGAAGACGCGCATGGTGCGGTCATCGACCTCGCCATTGGGGCCGGTGCTGCTGCCGATGATATCCATATTGAGCATGGCATCGACGGCAATGCCTCGACTCTGCAAGAACTTGACGAACTCGATGCTGCCGACACGACCGATTTCTTCCGCGCCGAGAGCGACGACAATGATGCTGGCGCGGTGTGGGCGCGAAGCCAGCACACGGGCAATTTCGATCAGGCCGGCCATACCAGAGGCGTTGTCGTTTGCCCCAGGCGCATAGGTCATCGAATCAGCCTGGACGCGCATAATGCTGTCATAGTGCGCGCCGATGACCAGCACGCCACCCCCGATATCCCGCCCGGGGATGTACCCAAAGACGTTACGCTGAATTGTATCCACACCATCCCAAGTGAGCGGGAAGGTGTGTTCCTGGACGATGAAGTTGCCAGACGAGCGCTGGGCGATGGCATCGAACTGCTCGCGGACATAGCGATAGGCCGCGCCCAGTCCGCGATTCCCGGTTTCATTCATGGTATTGACATAGCGAGTCTGGAATCCTTGAAGCGCATCGACATGAATGAGCAGTCGATCCGACTCGATCTGATTGAGCAAACTGGTCAGATCGCTGCCAACGCCGGGAACAATGACCGAGGGCTGCTGCTGAGGCAGTTCTTGAGGGCTGAGGGTGGCGTAGCCGATGGTTGGCAGCGGGGTATCGGTAGCGCGGGGAACCAGAGTCGGAGGTTCCGGGCTGCCGGAGAGATTACAAGCTAAGGTCGCCAGTCCGAATACTGCGAAGATGAACCAGACAATCCAGGGGCGTGAGCGCATACATTCCTGCTGGGCAAGCTATGGGTACAGCGCGGGAATGATGCCGCACGAGGGCGCTGCACGCCGAACCAACGATAGGATATGGAACTTATTCTAACATGAGCATGCGGCCGAGTTGGTCATTCGTCACTGAAACGGGGGGAATTCACCGGATGAAACACGACTGGGAATCCAACGACTTGCCTGAGCCGCAGCATAATAGCATAATACAGAATGGGACTGCCGGGTTCAATCCGGCATATGAACCCGGATTCTTCTCTGAAATGATGATACAGGACAGTATCTTGACCGATGCATTCCGCCTGCTGAGCGTGATCTTCCTCTTGCTGTTGGCTGCTTGTGGCGCGGCTCCACCTGATTCGACCATCCCAACCAATCCTGCATCGCCACCGACTGCCGCACCATCACCCGGCGAACTACCCACCACGGAAGATGGCGTAGCCGTTGTGGCGCGGGTGAACGGTGAAGCTATCACCTTGCCTGAATTTGAACGCGCGTTGGCACGGCGACAGCAGGAAGGATTCCCCGCTGCTTCGATGGATGCGCTGCGGCAGGATGTCCTGAACCAGTTGATCGAACAGACCCTCATCATTCAAGGCGCAAAAGCCCAAAACCTTGTCGTCGATGACGCACAGCTTCAAGCGGAACTGCAATCGCAGGTCGAACTGGCTGGCGGACAGCAGGGGTGGGAAAGCTGGTTGGGGACAAATCTGTACACGGCAGACGAGTTCAGCGAGGTGTTGCGCTCAGTGTTGACTTCGAACAAGGTGCGCGACAGCCTAACGACCGATCTTGAAGGGAATGTCCGGCAGGTTCATGCCCGGCACATCCTGCTGCGGACCGAGGCCGAAGCGCAGGCGGCGATGAGCCGTTTGCAGGCGGGCGAAGATTTTGCTGCGGTGGCGATGGATCTTTCGCAGGATGAGACCACCCGGCAGAGTGGTGGTGATCTAGGTTGGTTCACGCCGGAAGAATTGCTGGCTCCTGAACTGGCGCAGGTGGCTTTCTCGCTGCAACCCGGTCAGATGGGTGGGCCAGTCGCCAGTGAATTGGGGTATCATGTGGTCCAGACGATTGAATTCGCCGATCTTCCGGTTGAAGCTGATCGCCGTGTTTACATCGCGCAGAACCGCTTCGAGAATTGGCTGCGTCCACTATTTGACAATGCCGTGATCGAGCGGAATATTTGACCGGCTATTGAACGCCAATCTGAGGAGGCTATATGGGACATGGGAAAGCACGACTCTATAACCTCGTCAGTCTGGTGTTCCTGGTGCTGGCGATTCTCTTTGCCGTATGGGTGATTAGCCGCGCACTCGGCCCGGCCGTTTGAAAGCAGGAAACGATCTTATGGGACAAGGCAATGCCCGCACTTTCAACATCATCAGTCTCATATTTCTGATCCTGACGATTCTGGCGGTTGTCTTCATTGTCTCGCGGTTGCTGGCTCCACCGCCAGCGCCGTCAGCCGTTGCGGTTCAGGTTCCGACTCAGTTTGTTCTTCCGAGCCTGGCCCCTTCGAGTACACCGTCACGGACGCTGCCGCCCACGTTCACGTTCACGCCGACGAATACGCTCACGCCGACCAGCACTTTCACCCCATCGCCTACGATCACGGCCTCACCGACCATCACCGAGACGGCTGGGCCGACCGATACACCCAGCAATACCCCGACACCTTCGATCAGCCCGACGCCGGAACCTTCAGCTACCCCGACCGGGCCAACCCCTACACGTGAACCGACCCTGTCGCCGTTCCTGTATTCGCTTCGGCAGGATCAGGTCATCTTCACGCAGAACTTCGCCAATACGGCCGGGTGCGCCTGGCAAGGCATTGGGGGGCAGGTGTTCGACATTAACAGCCAGGGGGTAAATGGACTGCAAATCCATGTGTTTGGCAGCGACATCGACCGTTTTGTCATCAGCGGGTCGAATTCACTATATGGCATTGGTGGCTGGGAAGTGCCCGTTGACAACAAGATCAACTCGCAGACTTACTACGTCGAGTTGTTGAGCGCGGCCGGGACGGTCATTTCACCACGTGTCCAGGTGGTTTTCCCATCGGACTGCGCGCGAAACTTAGCCCTGGTCAACTTCATTCAGGCGCGGCCGCAGTAGACAATGACCGACGACTCTGCGAGCGGCGTGCGGCGGGTTGGCCGCAAGGATCGTAAACGGCGCATCACCAGCAGCGCACCTTTGTTCCCGGTGGATGAGGGTATGCCGCTGGAGGCCGAGTCCGCTCCGGCTGAAGTGGTTCCTGAAGCCAATCCGACGGAAAGGGTTGTTCAACCGCCTGAAGCGGATCGATTCCCGCAAGTTCCAGCAGAAGTAGCTGTTTCCCAGCGAACGGGACAACCCGTCCGGAGTGGTGGTGGCTGCGTCCCTAATCTGGTGACTCTGCTGTTTGTGGCCGCCACGGTAGGCGCGATTGCTCTTTTCGCAGTGATCGTCCAGAATCCCTATTCTTCGCTCAATCCATTCCCGCCGTTCACACCGCTTCCGATCATTGTCACTGCGACGTTCCTACCGCCGACGGCTACGCTGGAACCTTCACCTGGGCCTACAGCGACCTTCACCCCACTTCCACCAGAGTCGATTGCCGCATCGTCAGTGCAGTTCGTCCTGCAGGGCGATACCCCGTCCTTTACCGCGAACACGAATGACCAGGGTTGTAACTGGTTGAGCATCGCAGGCAGTGTGACGGATTCCGCTGGCGCGGGTTTGAGCGGTTATCGGGTCAAGATTGCCGGCGCTGGACGTGATGAAACGGTGTTCAGCGGTTCGGCATCCAGCTATGGAGTGGGTGGTTTCGAGTTGGTGCTAGGAAACATCCCCGCTGAACAGAGTTATGTTGTGCAGCTCCAGACCCCCCAGGGCGAAGCCGTATCGGCCGAATATGCTGTACTGACGCGGGCTGACTGCGCGGCCAATGTGATGATCCTACGTTTTGTGCAAGTTGGCGTTCCCCAACCGTGATGGTCAGTCGTAATTTGCTTCAGGTGATGCTGATCGGATGCGTACTGATCGGTCTGCGTCTTAATGCCGTGTTGGGGCAGGCCGCAGCACCCTGCGGCGTTGTCGATGCGATTGACTACCCGATTGAACCGTTGGTGGCCGGGTATGATGATTTCGGGCTGTTTCGCCGCCGATTCGGCGGCAATCACACGGCGATTGATGTGGCATTCGACCGCTGGGGCGATCCCGTGCGGGCAGCGGCGCGGGGACGTGTGACCTATGCGGATCCCGAAGGTTGGGATACTGAGAAAGGGGTCGTGATCGTCGCCCACACCTTCCCAGATGGTGACATCTACTACAGCTTGTATGGACACATGGAGGAGACTGACTCGGCGATATTCCCAGCCGTAGGAACTTGCGTGGAGCGCGGTGAAATCATCGGCGCGGTCGGTTGGCCTTCCCGTGGAAGACCGCATCTCCACTACGAAATCCGGGATTTCCTCCCGAATGACGGCGGCCCCGGTTATGTCAGCGGAAATCCGCTGGAAGAGGGTTGGTACAACCCACTGGACTTTACGGCAGTCTGGCGAGCGCGCTTCAATCCGGCCTTCCTCGGCACGGTGACGGCGCAAACACCGGCCAGTCTGCCCCCGATCCAGCTTGAGAGCGGCGCGTATGGGGTGGCAAGCGGTGACGTCATCACTGTGCTGTCGCCACCTGATCGAGTCCTCTGGCGAATACAGACTTCAGGCAATATCATCAGCCTCGCCAGTCTTCCGGGCGACCGAATCGCTGCCTATACCGAGTCGGGGCAGGCGGTGGTCGTACAGGACGGACGGTTCGCGGCCGTATGGCAGGTCGATACAGGCGGGCTGCCATTCCGCGTATTGGGTGAAACCCTGGTTTTCCCACAGCCTGATGGCGAACTTATCGCCTATGATTCATCTGGAACACCGCTCTGGCGACGGATTGGTTCACCGGGCGCGGAACATGTATTCTTCCAGATGAACGCTGCCCAGACTCAAGTAGGTTGGGCAGTGCAGGACGCTCAGGGTGTGTCCTGGCGGGTCGTGAATCCGGATGGGCAGCTTGCGGCGGATCTGCGGCTGACGGCTGCGCCGCTGGCCGTCGCCGCCCCGGATGGAAGCTGGATGCTTCTCGATGGCAATGAACTGAAGCGGCAGCAGACGGATCGGATCGATACCCTGATGACGGTTGCGCCTGCACCCGGAACAGGTTCTTTGCTCGCGGCGGATTCCGGCGGAGGGACATATGTCTTTCTGGATGATGCCGAACGCACTTTGATGGCGCTGGATGCCTCCGGCCAAACGCGCTGGCGGGTGAATTACCCCCGTGAAGTCGGGGAGGTTCCGCCTCTGCTTGCGGCTGGGAGCGGCTGTTTGCTGTACGCGCTGGATGGCGATGGCATGCTGAATGTATTCGATGGCGCTGATGGTAGTCTAGTCAACCAGATCGCGCTGTACGCGGGGGGTAGGCGTGTTCGTAACCCGGCGGCGCGGCTGCTGCTCGTGGATAGCGCTGAACAGGTCTACGCGGCGACAGGTTATCTCACGCTGATGCTGTTGGATGGACGCAAGCTCGGCGGCCCGACCTGCTCGGAGTGATCCGCTTTACTTTTGATAGCCGCAAAGTCCTATCGGTGATCGAGGCCGCACTTCGAGTATAGTGAAGACAACAAACTGGCATCGAACCACAAGGATCCGAGTATGATGAACTCCGCAGTGGTTGCCTCTCCCGTGCGCTCCACCGGGCTGAGAATGGGCTTGCTGTTCTTGATTACGGCTTTTGCGCTGACCGCGTTGGCTCTGATCCTCGCCTTGTTGGGGCCTGCCTATGACCTCAGCCGGGGCGGAACCGCGGGCGATCTGCGGGCGGCCGCAATACCCGTGCCAGCTCAGTTGAGCGCGGACGATCAACTGCTGGTCTGGTTGGGGGTGGGCGCAGCACCAGGGCAGCACTCCGCCACTGAACCCGGCCGGATTGCCTATCTGGACGGGGCTGGAGTCAGCACGCCCCTGTTGGAAGTGCCCAGTCAGACCTCGCGGGTGCAGCCGTGCGGCGATGCGCCGGTATCGCCCAACGGGCAGTACGCGGCTTTCTTCCTGGGTTTGGATGCCGGAACCCTGTATCTGGTCAAGGATGTGCAGAAGCCGGCCGCTGTCACCGAGGTTCGTCCATTGACCTGCCTGGGTGGAGGAACATTCAGTTTTTCGCCCGACAGCAGCCGGATGGTCTTCATCAATTTTGAGGCAGGCGCGGAGCAGAGTGAATTCCCCGATGGTCTGCTCCAGGTCCACAACACGGCAGATATGAGCGAAGTATTCCGCTACGAAAATGTCACCGCCTTCGATGTGCGGGACGAAGGAATTGACTTCGTCAGTTTCTTCACCAATGATCGCAATGAGGCGGACGAAGCGGCAGTCTTGTGGTGGAGTGGAAGCAGCACAGTCGAAGTCGCCACGCTGAATCCTGCCGCGGATGACTGCAAGTTCACCAGCGCATCGGTCAAGGCGCTGCCGGATGGTAAGCTGCTGATGGTGCTGGGACATCGTTGCACCAGCGGCGAAACCCGTACTGCCTGGCAACTTTACGCGGTAGACCCCTCTGCTCGGAGCGCGACGCTGGCCGCAACGGATTATCAGGCTGGCACGTTTGCTTCGTTCGCGCGGACGAACCGAATCTTCTCATCGCCGGATGGTAACCTGGCGTTCTTCACTGTACCGGATGGAGTCACCGCCAATACCGTGGGGCTGAAACTGGTGAAGGTAGACGACCTTGCCATTAGCGATTGGTTCGAGCGGCAGGTCGTGATGCCGTCCTTTAGCGGCAGCCCCAATGCGTTCCCGCGCGTATCACCCGATGGACGCTGGTTAGCCGCGGTCGTGACCTCACCGAACAACGAAAACACGCTGTATATCTGGAGTTTGGCCGACGCTTCGGTCGCGCCGATTACCCTGCGGGCGGGCAGCGCCGGGGATACAATCAGCAGCCTGGTCTTTTCGGCGGACAGCAGCCGATTGGTGTTGGTCGCCGGTGGGAGCGATGCTGCCGATAACTCACTGATCGCCGTGGATTTGGCGACCGGGACGGACTTCCGTGTAGCGCGGGGACGCTTCGGCGGTGGACTGACGCTTTCGCCGGATGGCGGGTATGCGGCTGTGCTGGACTGGCAGAAGGTCGATGATCCCAAGGAACCGCCCTACGCCAATCTGGTGGTGATCGCTATCCAGAACAGCGTGGCGACGACGCTCTACACCGGAGCCGACGTGGTCGATGGGAAAGTGACCAACCAGACCTTTGCCTTCCCGCTGCTGTGGAGGAAACCACTTCCACCCGCTGAGGGATAAGGTGTTGACGGGATTTGGACGAATCAGGGGGCAGCCAGCCCCCTGTTTCATGTATCACTTTGGCGGTGCTGGAAACGCCTCGCCTCGCTGAGGATGAAATCGACTGCGGCGGTGATGGTGGGATCGGGCAGGGCGGTAGATGGAAGATCATGGTTGACTGATTCGACTAGCGTCACACGTTCATGGTTGATTTGCAGGGTTGCGTCGCCAACCTGCCCACCGAGTATCTCAGCTAGATTGAGCCTGCGGCCTTCCACCCTTGTCATGGGGAAAGGGCGCAGAAGAATGCTCAGAGCCGCCGACTCAATTGATCCTTCGGACAGCGCGGCCATAACTCCGCCACCATCCCACGAGTGGGTTTCATCCACCAGCCCCAGATTGAGGAAGTTGTCCTGCAACCGCTGGTGTCCAGCGGGATCAAGCTGGCCGCTGACATTGGCTGCGTCGAAGCCCATGGCGTCGAGCGCAATCAACATGGAGCGCCCCTGGGTGGCCGCGCAGTGCCAGGCCGCGTCATCACAGGAGCGCCCCAAATCGAGCAGCAGGGTGCGCGGTCCATCACTGCCTTCACGCAAGCGGCGAATGAAGGTGTGAAGGCGCGGCAGCAGATCGATGCGGCCGCGCAGGTTGGCGGTATAAAGGATTCGCAGCCGACCGTTCGAGTCCACTAACGGTCTTTCCACTCGGCCTTGCGTTTGTCGACGAAGGCCTTCATTCCCTCGGCTTTATCTTCGGTTCCGAAGAGCAGATAGAAGTTGCGCTTCTCGTAGGTCAGACCTTCACTCAGGCTCAGTTCATAGGCGCGGTTGACGGCATCCTTGATGAGCTGGATGGCGACTCCAGGCATGGTGGCGATCTTCTCGGCCAGTTTGATGGTCTCGCTCAAGTAGCTTTCAACAGGATAGACGCGGTTGACCAGGCCGTAATGCAGGGCTTCCTGAGCGGTGAGGTGGCGGTTGGCAAGCATCACCTCCATCGCTAGGGCTTTGCCCACGGCACGGGTGAGACGCTGTGTCCCGCCTGCGCCGGGCATGATGCCGATGGTGATTTCTGGTTGGCCGAATTTAGCGGTTTCGGAGGCGACCAGCATGTCGCACATCATCGCCATTTCGCAGCCGCCGCCGAGCGCCCAACCCGATACCGCGCCGATGATCGGTTTGCGGATGCGGGTCATGCGTGCCCAATCGGTGAAGTCGTGGCCGGTCATCATCGTGACGGCATCGGTGGCTTCCATTTCTTTGATGTCGGCTCCGGCGGCGAAGGCTTTATCGCTGCCGGTCAGCACGATGCACTTCACGCCTGGATCACTATCGAAGGCTTGCATGGCGGTGAAGATTTCCCCGCTCATCTGGCTGTTCAGGGCGTTGAGCGCCTGCGGCCGGTTCAGCCGGATCAGGCCGACGCCGGGAGCAGGGGTTTCGGTCAAGATGGTTTCGTAGGACATGTCTCTAAGCTCCGTCTTATCGAAAGCGCAGCATTCTCTCAGGCTGCGGCGCTAAATTCACCTACCGAATATTAGGTTGGTGCTGCAATGCCATTCCAATCGGACGATTCACAATTGGCGGCCCGCGAACGGGTGCTGCAAGCGGCGGAACGGCTCTTCACCGAACGCGGCTATGCCGCGGTCACGCTGCGGGATATCGCCGAGGCGCTGGGCATCCGCCAGGCTTCCCTATACTACCACGCGCCGGGGGGTAAAGAGGAATTGTTCGTGCAGGTGACGGAGCGGGGATTGGAACGTCACCGCGCCGGGCTGGAAACAGCCATTTCGCAGGCAGGAGACGATCTGCGAGAGCAGCTCCGGGCGGCGGCGCGGTGGCTGCTGTCTCAGCCAGCGATGAACTTCGCGCGGATGCTGCGGTCGGATATGCCTGCGATCCGTGAGAGCGAAGCGAACAGGCTGCGGTTGATCGCCTACCAATCGCTCATCGCGCCGCTGGAAGCTGCGTTCAGGCCGGCGCTGCTGGATGAACCGGGACGTTCGAGCAAGGCGGGGAGTCTGGCGGGAGCATTCCTGTCGATCATCGAAGGGGTGAACAACCTGCCGGAGAGCTATTCGCGCGAACCTAAAGAAGCGCTGGCTGACTTCCTGATCGATACGTGGATCGATGGGCTGCGTCCGCGTCCCTGAAGATGTGAGTTGGTGAAGTGCCTTTATCGGGTTGAGGTTTGGAGGAAAGACTGCTCATGACTACTGCGGTTGAACGTCTCACGGTTGGTGGAAAACGCCAGGAACGGCCCCAGGAGACTCGTCTGGATAAGCGGGCGATGTGGCTAGGAATCGCGTTTGCGTTCGTGTTCACGGCGATCATCTGGCTGGCCGACCCGCTGCTGAACGATACCCGTGCTACGCTGCTGCCCGATCAAGGGATAGAGTGGTACTACTGGAAGCTGCCGGAGCCGACGGCGATCACGCGGCTGTCGGTTTGGGGGATGTACCTGGCGCATCAGTTCGCTATCTTCGGGTTGATCTGGTACGCGCAGAATCGGGTGAAGAAGTACACCGGTGGGCTGCACATGGTCAACTGGCTGGCGCTGGGGGTGAACGCGGCTTTCGTTGGGCTGCATTTCATCCAGACGCACATCTGGTACGACGGGCTGGCGCAGGATGTCTCGATCTTCACGTCGCAGGGGTCGGTAATCGTCATGCTGGTGTGGATTCTGCTGATGGAGAACAACCGGCGCGGGTTGGTCTTCGGCAAGAAGCTGCCTATTGGCAAGCGGATCATCCAGTTCGCGCGGAAGTACCACGGGTACTACTTCGCCTGGGCGATCATCTACACATTCTGGTATCACCCGATGGAGACGACGCCGGGGCATCTGCTGGGGTTTTTCTACACGTTCCTGCTGCTGCTCCAGGGGAGCCTGTTCCTGACGCGGAT
>JAEUQZ010000143.1 GCA_016788965.1 Anaerolineae bacterium
CATTGCCAACAAGTACGCCCTCATTGGAATCGAATGCCCAGGAGATTATTGAACGAATCGTTGTGGGGGAAATTGGGACAGTAAACATTACGGTAGTTGGTTCACCGAAGCTACTCGCGGTCGATTATGAGATGTCGGGTTTGCTAGACTATGATCTTGACTTCAGCGGCACGGAAATGTTGAGGCTGGCTTGCGAATTGTTTGCTGCTGGATTCAACAATGACTGGCGATTTCAATTCGCGGCGATGATACAGTTAGTTGACACCTCAACAGGGCAGACTTCACAGGATGAGGGTTTACTAGGTCGCGTCACGTCTAATACGGTTTCAACGTGGAATTGCGAGAATGTCTACTCGATGAATCCCGAACTTGCCTTAGATGAATACCGCGTGAATCCTCTCATGAACAGATAGCAGCAGTCTACCTCTTGCCTATTCTACATTGTCCCCTTCTCCGGCTGATTCGCGCTTAAGGCGTTGGAGAAGGGGATATGGACCGAATAATCACAAGTCTTATGGGGAAAGGACTCCCCAGACGTAGCTGTAGGCATCGCGGTAGACTAGCTTGAGGTGCGGGTCGGTGCGGGCGACGGCCTCTAACCCGTCGTGGTCAGTATCGCTGACCATGTACTGCGCCCCGAAGAGCGAGCGAATCAGCAGCGACGGGAGAATTCAGGCCGCAGTGTCAAGAATCACACAGTTGCTGTTGCAACTGCCACAACTGCCGCAAGAATCGTCCGAAATTGACGACATTTGCGACAACTCACAAGCCATCTTGTATGGCTATAATCTATCAGTTAATAATCATCGACTAGAAGCTTAAAACTATGAACTACAAAATATCCCCCATCCACTATGCCGACCTCACCTGGCCCGAAGTCGCCGACCTGCCCCGCGACCTCCCCCTGGTGCTGCCCCTCGGCGAGGGCTTCGCCGCCGAGTCCATCGCCGCCGCGCTGGGCGTCCCGGCCCTCATCCTGCTCCCGCCCCTGCCCTATGGCTGGCCGGGCAGCATCGTCCCCGTGAGCCTGGAGATGCTCCGCCGCGTCATCGGCGGCATCTTCAGCGGCCCGCGTGAAGACGGCTTTCAGCGCTGCCTGGTCGTCCATGACCAGGCCGGACTGTCCCTCCCCGATTCCGTCACCGCCCTGACCCTCCCGCGCCAGACCGCGCCCACCCTCACCCCGCCTGCGGCCACTCCCCAGCGCGTCATCCTCATCCCCTGCGGCCATACCGAGCAGCACGGCTATCACCTGCCCATGAACACCGATACCGTCATCATCGGCGCGATGGCCGAAGCCGTCGCCGCGGCCATCCCCGACGAAGCCGAGACGCTGCCGGTCCTGCCCTACGGCGTCAGCATGTACCGTTCGTCCTTCGCCGGGACACTCAACCTCGGCGGCCGCGTCTTCGAGGATTTCCTGCTGGAAGTCATCGATGTCCTGGTCGCCCGCGGCGCCGACCGCTTCTATCTGATGAGCGGGCACGGCGGGAACAGTTCGTTCCTGCACAACACCGTCAAATACGCCGGCGACCGCCACCAGCACATCTTCGCCGCCACCACCTGGCTGCATACCTCCGGTCACCTGGGCGCGCCGGCTCTGGAACAGTACCGCCGTTCCCCGCGCGGCGGCATGGGTCACGCCTGCGAACTGGAAACCGCCTACCTGCTCCATCTGCGCCCCGACCTGTGCAAAATGGATCGCGTCGTCGATGAACTCGACTTCATCAGCACGCCCAACTACTATATGGATTGGATCGAAGGCGGGGCGCTCATCCTCACCGCGATGTGGGAAGATGACACCCTCACCGGGGCCTATGGCAGCGGCAGCCTCGCCACGGCTGAAGTCGGCGCGCGCTGGTTCGCCATCGCCGTCGAGGAGAAGATCGTCCACGTCCGCGAGATTCACGAGCAGGCCCGTCTGCGCCTCGTCCGCCGCGCCGACCAGCAGCGCCAGAACTTGACCCCCGCGACCGTCCTGGCTCGTCAGCCCTGGCAGAAGAAAGGCTGATCCGCGCCTCTCGCTGTTTGGTGAGAGTCACCAAAACTCACTTATGCTGCTCAAGGCTGCCAAAACCACCATTAGGCATTCTGCCCAACTCCATGTAGCTAATTCCGCCTGATCCACCAATCCAGCGGCGAGATAACCCCATTTTTGCGCCCGGCGCTCGTCTGAATGTGCTAATGCCACAAAGTAACCTTACGAAACTTCATGAAATCTTCACCTGAAGTTGTACGAAGGTGACAACGTACACTCCCGGCGTCTCGTAACGGATTACATCCTACTGGCCCAAGGAGTGCAGAGATGAAACGAACGAATCGGATGTGGCGCCGGATCATCATCATGGCGATCTGCACCGTCATCCTGGCGATGTTCGGTGCGCGAGCGACCTTCGCCCAGGAAACCAGCCCCGCCGCGGCGACTATGGACGACATCGCCACCATCAAGATTTCGATTGATACCGCCTGGGTATTCCTCACTGGCTTCCTGGTCTTCTTCATGCAGACCGGCTTCGCCATGCTCGAAACCGGCCTGATTCAGAGCAAGAGCGCGGTCAACGCCCTGCTGGAAAACTTCGTGGACGCAGGCTTGACGGCGCTCGTCTGGTGGGCGGTTGGCTTCGGCATCGCCTTCGGCGCGGATAACGGCAGCGGTCTCTTTGGGACAACCTATTTCTTCCCCAGCATGGCGCAGATGTCGGAAACCTATCCGGCGCTCAACATCAGTGTCCTGACCATGTTCTTCTTTCAGTTCGCCTTCGCGGCCACCGCCAGCACCATCACCACGGGCGCGATGGCTGAACGCACCGATTTCGTCGGCGACCTGATCTACAGCGCCCTGATCGCCATCTTCATCTACCCCGTCGTGGCGCACTGGGTCTGGGGCAGCGGCTGGCTCTTCACCGCTGGCTTCCATGATTTCGCCGGCAGCACCGTCGTTCACACCGTCGGCGGCGTGATCGCCCTGGTTGGAGCCTGGATGCTCGGCCCGCGCAAGGGCAAGGTCTGGGGCAAAATGCCTCCTGCCCACAACCTCGGTCTGGCGACCCTCGGCACGATGATCCTGTGGTTCGGCTGGTACGGCTTCAATCCCGGTTCGACCCTCGGTCTGGGCAACCCCGGCCTGGTCGGTCTGGTCACGCTCAATACCACCCTGGGCGCGGCGGCAGGCTGCATGACTACCCTGTTCGTGATGTATGCCCGCACCGGCAAATGGGACCTGGCCGGCAGCCTGAACGGTTCGCTGGCCGGTCTGGTAGCCGTGACCGCCCCCTGCGCCTTCATTGAACCCTGGGCAGCAGTCGTGATCGGTCTGGTGGCTGGTGTCCTGGTCATCGTGGCTGCTGATCTCGTCGAGAAGGCCAGGATCGATGATCCGGTCGGCGCGTTCGCGGTACATGGCGCGTGCGGCATCTGGGGCACGCTCTCGATTGGTCTGTTCGCGGTTCCCAGCCTGACCTTCGCTGGCGCGATGGCCGGCAAGGGTGGTCTGCTGACCAGCGCCGATGGCTTCTCCCTGCTGGGAGTCCAGGCGCTCGGATCGGTTTCCACCATCATCTACTGCGTCGTGACGGCCGCGCTGATGTTCGGTCTGCTCAAGGCGATGGGGCGGCTGCGCGTCGCTTCCAAAGCGGACGAAATCGGCATCGACAACTACGAACACGGTGTGTCCGTCTGGCCGGAAGTTCTGCCCCCGCATGACGACTCGCCTGCGGTCAAGGCTCCGGTCAAGGCCCCGGCTGTCGGCGACTGATCTGGTTCGATATTCACATGAAAAACGGGCGGAGATCATCCGCCCGTTTTTTTGCTTATTCCCCCGCCGCGCTCCGCTTCAACACCCGCGCGTCAGGATGCAGCCCCACCAGCCAATCCCCCACCAGTGTGACCGCCTTCTGCAATCCCGGCGTGACGCGCGGGTATCCCAGCGTGCTGAGCTGGAGCGTGTATTCCCCCGCTGCCTGCCGCGGCCCCACCAGCAGCGCCACATGCTGGTCGATGGTCGGCTCCTTGACATAGATTTCGATCAGCAGCACCTTGCTTCCCCGGTAGCCGTACAGCGTGCTGATGACCGTCTCGCCGAATTTATGCTCGCTCGGCTCGAACCGTTCCAGCATCTCGTCCAGCGTCAGCGGGCTGCTGAAAACCACATGCGACATAGGCTGTTCCTCGTATTCCGGCAGGATCGGCGCGGGCGCATCACTGCGGCGGTAGGCGAAGTAATGGCAGGGACGGCCTTCGCGCTGAGCGCGGCCTTCATATTTGGTGACGACCCGCCCCGGCATCTCATACTGCCACGGCCCATCCAACAGGTTGACCAATCCCGGCGTCTCCGCCAGCAATTCGGCGCTCATCTGGGCGTACTCCACGATGTCCGTCGCCAGGTAGAAGCGCCCGCCTGGCCGCATCCGGTTGACGATGGCATCCAGCGTGTCCCGCTGCATCAGACGCCGGTGACTGTGCCGCTTCTTGAACCACGGGTCGGGGAAGTTGACGTGAACTTCCTCCAGACTGCCGGGTGTGAACAAATAATGCAGCGCCGTCTCCGCCGTCGATTGGATCGCCCGGACATTGCCGAGCTGCTGCCGTTCGATGCCCCGCTCGACATGATTGAGGCACTGCCCAGCGATCTCGACGCCGACGATGTTCGCTTCCGGATTCTGCCGGGCGAGGTGCAGCAGGAACGCGCCGTAGCCGAAGCCGATCTCCAGGATCAATGGGCGCTCCCTGCCGAACAGGTCAGCCCAATCGACCGGCCAGGGCAGGCGTAAACTGCTGAGTTTCTGCATGGAAGTCCGTGGGAAAATGGGCAAAGTTGAAGCGGAGAGGGTGGGATTCGAACCCACGAAGGTGTTACCCTTACTCGCGTTCCAGGCGAGCGCGTTAGGCCACTACGCTACCTCTCCCATGCGGCCTGGGACGGGCAGCATTGTAGCAAGTCCAGGTCGGATTATCCAGGCGCGTTTCGCAGTGTATTCGGGCTGGATCGCGGCGGCGTCGGCGGGCGATGCAGCCGATCCAGAAATGTCGTGATCTGCCAGGCGAACACATCCGGCGCTTCCAACTGCGGCATATGCCCGCACTCGGCAATTTCCGTCAGCACCGCGCCGGGAATGCTGGCCTTGATCGCCTCCGCTTCGCTCAGCGGCGTGAAGCGATCCTCCGTTCCCCAGAGGATCAGCGTCGGAACCAGCGGCGTCTGTGCCTGCGGCAGCGGGCTGCCAGACAGCATCCGCATCGTCGCGGCGAAAGCCGGCGCGTAGGATCGCACCGCCTGCAAGAACGAATCGTTCAGCACCCCCGCCGCATGAATCTGCTGCCGCAGCGTCTCCGGCGAGGTCGCCAGACTGCCCAACCGCGAGAAGATGAAGTTGGACACCAGCGGAATGCGCTCGGCCGCTCGCAGCGCCCCCGGCAGATCAGGCACGCTCCCCCCGTTCACCAGGATCACCGCCGGCACGTAGCGCGGATTGGCCGCCGCGAACAACCGCGCGAACAATCCCCCCAGCGAATTCCCCACGCAGACCGCCTGCTCGACTTCCTGGTAATCCAGCAATGACTTGATCCAGTGCAGCAGTATATCCGTCCGCCGCTGCGGGAGCGGATCGCTGCCGCCATAACCCGGCAGGTCAGGAGCCAGCACATGGTACTGTTCCGCTAGGATCGGCAGCGCCGGCCCCCAGTGCAGCCGAGCATCGCCTATGCCGCTGTGGATCAGCAGCATCGTCCGCGCCTGCCCCTGCCCATCTTCCCAGAAATGTACCTTCAGTCCATCCAGCGAGATCGTCTGTTCCGTGGTCGCCATGCCCATGCCTCGTTTCGATCTCTCCAGGTTAGCACTCGGCCAGCGCGTCGATCAGACCGTGCTGGCGCAGCCAGGCGGTCAGTTCGTCGATGTTCGGCTCGGTAATCATGCAGCCACGATTGATCCCGCGCGGGCTGATCCCTTTGGGCAGCGCTGCGGGCGCTTCCTCCGGCAGATCGCTCCCCCGCCGCGCGATCACCAGCGTCGGCACAGAGAGAAACCCCGTCCAATCCAGCACCCGCTGGCGGGCTGCCATATCCCGGTCGATGTACACTTCCCGGTAGGCCACGCCCTGATCGTCCAGTACCCGCTTCGCCAGCGTGATGAACGGGCAGCCGAACGTCCTCGAATACATCACAAGTTCTTGATCCATAACAGGTTATCCTGGAACAGTGGTGGCGTCGGGTGCAGTGGGCGTCGATCCCGGAACCGACTGGCTCGGTTCCAGGTAGCACAGAATGCCGTCGGTGATCCCCTTCGCCATCTCGTCCTGCTTCAATGTCAGCACATCTCGATCCGCCAGCATGAACCCCAACTCGATGATCGCCGCTGGGGTCAGCGGATGAATCTCGCGGAAGCTGTGATAATCGGTCATGTCGCGCGTCAGCCCCGTGCGGCGTTCCAATCCCACCGCCTGATAGTAATACTGTGCCACGCACTCCACCAGCAGATCATCCGCCCCAGCCAGCGTCCGCGCCGCCGCCCGCGCGATCAGATAGCCGGAGACCACCTCGCCGAAGTTCTGGCAGGTATTGGCGTGGATCGAGATCAGCGCCGCCGCCTGATAATCCTCCAACCGGGGATCGAATTCATCCAGCAGATCGACCGAATAGCCCCGTTCGCGCAGCGCCAATACGACCTTCTGCGCCACCGCGAAGTTGATCTCCGCCTCGGTCAGCCCATCCGGACACACCGCCCCCGGATCAGGCGGAACCTGCGGCCCCCGATGCCCCGACACAATGCCGATCCGCCGCAGCCAGTTCGGCGTCGGGATCGGAGTCGGCGGCAGCGCCGCCAGCGGCGTATTTTCCGCCTGACTCAGTTCCGCCTTGACGTTATCGGCGATGAATTGCGAGGGAGTCAGCCACATGAAAATCGTCGCCATCAACCCCGCCGCGATGCTGATGACCACGAACGAGCGCACGATCCCACCCAGCACGCCGACGGTCGTGCGGCGTCGCCGCGCTCGGCGTCGCTTGACCCGCCGGATGCGCTGTTCTTCCATCGCGTCCGCGTGTCGCTGCGCGTGCGCTTCCATCTGCGCCAGTTGAACCGGAGCAGTCCGCGCGGCCGCTGCCCCCGTCCGTCCCGCCGTTGGCCGCAGTGACTCGGCCGCGCGGGCGAAAAGCTGGTCCGCCGGAGTCGCGGGCTGCTGCGGGGCGGATTTGGCCGCGGCCTGACGCATAATCTCGATGAACGTCACCGACGCCGGCACTTCCGGTTCCGGTTCACCAGGGGTATTCGGGTCTTTGGGGATCAAATCGTCGGGCATTCGTTTCCTACCGCGCTCGTCCACATCCCTGGATTATATAGGCAAACCCCTGCCTGGACATAGTAGAGACGGTCTTCTGTCCATTCAGGTTCCATGTCACATCCCCTGGAACCAGTTATTGACCTCTCGCGCGATTTTCCCTCACAGCCAGTTTAGCTCCCCCTCTGCCACGAAGTGGAGAGGGGGCCGGGGGGTGAGGATCACAGAATCTGTAATTTGCTGATTCTCACATTATTTATTTATGAAACACCTACTCCGCTTTCACCGCATAGACCTGTGCCCCGTCGCTGTCAAACACCAGTTCCAGATACGCCGCGTCGCTCACCGCCGACTGCATCTCCACCAGTTCCGTGAACGGCGCGCGCCACCGGAACATCTCTGCGATGCTCTCCGGCCGCGTTACCAACTGCGGCACGATCACGTAATCGATCCCGTCCGCCGCCAATAGATCCGCGTTGGCCGGATCAGCCGGATTCGCCCAGAACGCCCGCAGTCGATCCTGTTCGGCGAGGCTGGCCTCGGTATGCCGGAAGAACGGCTGCCAGCGGTAATACACCGACTGCCGCTCGCTGATGACCGGAACCCAGTCGCTCTCGTGCGAGTTATCGAACTGCGTGCCGGGGAAGTTCAGCACTTTAGCATCCGCGGGCGTGTTGGCCTTGATCCACTCCATCGCCTGCACATCCGCCGCCGAGGAGAACGTGCCGTAGATGCCGATGCGCCCCTTGCTGAACGCCAAAACCTGCTGGTTGAAGACGATGACCGCCACAATGCCCACCAGAATCACCCCGACCACCACGGTCCCCGCCCGCGGCAGCAGGCTGCCGATCCGCGTCGGCAGCAGGCGATCCCAGAGCCACAGCAGCGCCATCCCGCCCAGAATCGTGTACGGGATGATCGGCCCGTGCCAGGCGATGCTGAACGGGTAGTCATAACGCAGGATCGGCGCCATCAAGCCGGGAACGATCCGCTCCAGAATCCCCAGGCTGGCGAATTCCAGCACCATCACCAGCCACCCTACCGCCAGGATCGCCGCCTGGCTGCGCTGCCGCAGCCCGATGAACGCCCCCAGCGCCGCCGCCGGGACGATCCAGATGCCGTGATACAGCACCAGCACCCGCCAGTAATCCGGGTTGCGCTGGAACGGCGAGACGATCTCCGCCCCCAGCAGGTCGCGCATATTGAACAGCCACGGCGAAATTGCCGCCAGCGCGACCAACGGGATACCCACCGCCATCACCAGCCAGCTTCGCAGGGTCGGGCGCGGCTTACCAAACCACATCGTCACCAGCCACGGCCCATACCCCAGCCCGATGATGATCGTGCTGTCGGGATGCGCCAGCACCAGCGAACCCAGCATCAGCCCCGCCGCGATGGCGTCATACCGGTTCGGCTGCCGCAAAAACCGCATGGCATACGTCAGGAACGCCAGCCCGAACAATAACCCCAGCAGCGTCGTATAGTGCGAATCCAGGAACGCTGTGTACAGCCCCAGGCTGACCAGCATGGCGAAGGCCATTGCCCGCCCCAGCCGCTTATCGCGCAGTTCCGCCCCGAAGTCGTAGGCCACCCACACCAGCAGCAAACCCAACACGGCCGCCAGGCTGATCTGAACCGTGTGCATCCCCTGGCCGAGCTGCTGGCTGAGATACGCGATCAGCACCGTGAAACCGGGTGAGTACAGATACTCGATCTCTGGCTGCCACGGCCCCAGCGTGCGGAAGCCGCCGCCTAGCCGCGCCATCAATCCCAGATAGCCGAAGCCCTGCGCGTCTGTCCCCAGCGGAACCGGCAGAATCAGCGCCGGGATCGCGAAGGCCAGCAGCACCGTCACGAAGAACAGCAGATCCTTTGGGCCGGGCCAGCCTTGCTCGGCATCGACCAGTTCCTCGCCGCGTGCCTCGGCGCGTTTCTGCCCGTAGGTGAGCGTCCCAAAGAGGAAAATCGCCGTCATCAGCGCGAACAGCAGGTAGTCCACCACCAGCGTGTTCCAGCCGAACAGCATCGCCCAGAAAATCGCCCCGCCCATGACCAACCCCAGCACCAGCACGGCCATCAGGCCGATGCGCGGCTGCGCCGTCTGCCACGCCGGGGCCAGCATCGCCCCCGCGCCCAGGATGACCGCCCCGAAGATGAAGATGACAAAGAGTGGCATTTTGATCCAGTAGACGTGTTTTGAGGGAAAACCCTCTCTGATATTGCCCGGCAAGTATACCCTGAAACCAGAACTGGAATACGTCCAGGAACTGAGGCCAATCTTCGGCCAGAGTTTATTGCTCTGTACCTGTTGGAACTCCTGAACTGCGGGAGGTCGTTCTAAATCAGGTTAAAGTAGAAGCACAATGGGCACATCAATGCACTTGCTAAACCACGTTATTTCACTACTGGAAGACCATTGCTCTGGGGACAGATGATCCAGGATGAATCTCATGACCCAAATTATCCAACTCGAAAAACTCTTCGGAGAACTTGAGCAGGCTGATACCGCAGAAGACAAAACCTTAATCATCAAGAGTATAAGAACATTGGCATCTGAAATAATCGATTTTCAAGCTTTGGGAATTGGATTGGCGCATCTCCTCAAGCATCCAGATGTTGAAGTGAGGTCATGCTTTGCGGAAATTCTAGGAAACAACAAAGTGACGTCAATGGCTTCTGGCATTCTGGAAGCTCTCAAGTTCGAGAAGAACATAGATGCAAGAATGTGTTTTGTAGATGCCTTGGGCAGAATGGGTGATCGTTCGGCGTTGCCTCTGTTGATCGGAATTCTGACTGAGCCAATTCGAAGCCGGTCGGAAATGAGATTGCATTGGCATGTGGCGGATGCCTTGGGGCTGATAGAAGATACATCTGCTGTCGATGCATTAGTTACGGCTCTAATCGCAGATTACTCCCTATTTGAACCATCAAGCTCTGATCTCCGCGAGGCTGCTGCTGGTGCTCTGAGCAGATTGCGCTCTCAAAGCACAGGAGAGAGGCTCATAGCAGAGCTAAAAAAAGAGGAATTACATCCAATTGATTACAAGGACGAGGCAATAAGGTGTTTGATTGCGAAAACGCTCGGAGAGTTGAAGTTAGAGATTGCGATCCGTCCTCTCATTGAACTTCTCAAGCAAACAAAACCCAATGTCCGCGCGGCTGCAGGGGAAGCACTTGGGAATTATGGTGGTGATGAAGTTATCGAAGCGTTATCTGAAGCGATGTCCGCCGAGGATAAGGAACTCAGATTCTGTGCATCGCTCGCGCTAAAAAGAATCAGCGATAATTCGCAGTAGCATGACCGTTGGAGATCAGGCCCCAACGGTCAGCATCACATCGGGGTACAGATTGTCCAGTCGTTCGGCTTACGAAGCGGCCTCCGCCGTCGCCCGGAGCATCCACGCCATCTTCTGATGCTGCTGGAGCAAACCCGTCAGCAGGTCTTCGACCCCGGCCTCGTCCGCTTCATCGTCGATGATCTCGATGTCCTCCCGCAGGAAGCGCACCAGCGCCTCGTGATCCCCCGCCAGAGTCGCCACCATCGCCATCGCCGCCGAAACGTCGCCGGGCTGCTCTTTCAGCCGCGCCATCTGTAGGAACTCGGCCAGCGTGCCCGGAGCCGCCACCCCGAACTGTCGAATCCGCTCGGCCACCTCGTCGATGATGGCCTCTACCTCGTCGTACTGCGCCTCGAACAACTGGTGCAGCGGATAGAAATGCGGCCCGTTCACATTCCAGTGATAATTCCGCAGCCGGGTGTACAGAATCACTTCGTCGGCCAACAGCGTTTTCAGGATCGCTGTGATACCCGGAAGTTGTTCCTTCGCTACCCCCAGGTCGAGCGCCGGGAGCGCCGCCTTCCGCGCTTTGGGGGTGGGCGATGTTTTGCGTGTCGCTGCCATGAGTCAGATCATTCCTTCCGT
>JAEUQZ010000144.1 GCA_016788965.1 Anaerolineae bacterium
TCAGATTTCTCGACGGACCTCCAAGGCCCGAGCAATGGTGATGCCATCTGCGTATTCAAGCTCGCCGCCGATAGGCAGGCCCGAGGCGATGCGGGTGACCCGGAGGCCGAGAGGCTTGAGCCTGCGCGCGATGTACATCGCCGTCGCCAAACGTCAGGGCGTCAGCGAGAATCAACTGCGCGGCACGGTGCAGAACGACATCCTCAAGGAATACATCGCCCGCGGGACGTATATCTTCCCGCCTGCCCCGTCGATGCGGCTCATCACCGACCTGTTCGCCTACTGCCAGACCAGCGTGCCGCACTGGAATACCATCAGCATCAGCGGCTATCACATCCGCGAGGCGGGCTGCACCGCCGTCCAGGAAGTCGCCTTCACGCTGGCGAACGGCATCGCCTACGTCCAGGCAGCCATCGACGCCGGACTGGATGTCGATGACTTCGCGCCGCAGCTTTCCTTCTTCTTCAACGCGCACAACCAGTTCCTGGAAGAGATCGCCAAGTTCCGCGCCGCCCGCAAACTCTGGGCAAAGATCATGCGCGACCGCTTCGGCGCCAGGAACCCGCGTTCCTGGCAGTTGAAGTTCCATACGCAGACGGGCGGCAGCACCCTGACGGCTCAGCAGGCCGAAAACAATATCGTCCGCGTGGCGCTCCAGGCCTTAGCCGCGGTGATGGGTGGAACACAGTCGCTCCACACCAACAGCATGGATGAAGCCCTGTCCCTGCCTACCGAGCAGGCCGTCCAGGTCGCGCTGCGGACTCAGCAGATCATCGCCTACGAAACCGGCGTTTGCGATACCGTCGATCCGATGGCCGGCAGCTATGCCATCGAACCCCTCACCGCGCAGATCGAGAGCCGCGCCGCCGACTACATCCAGCGTATCGACGAGATGGGTGGGGCGCTCAAGGCCATCGAAGCTGGCTTCATCAACATGGAGATTCAGGACGCCGCCTACCGCTATCAACGCGCGGTCGAATCCGGCGAACAGGTCATCGTCGGCGTCAACCAGTTCATGGCCCACGCTGAAGAACATCGTGATCTGCTGCGCGTCAACCCGGAGATCGAAGCCGGGCAGCGCCGCAAACTGGCCGAACTCCGCGCCGGGCGCGATAACGCCAAAGTCGCTGAACTGCGCGGCCAACTGGAAACAGCCGCCCGCGGCCGAGACAACCTCCTGCCGCTGTTCGTGACCTGTGTCGAAAACGATCTGACGCTGGGCGAAATCTGCCACACCCTGCGGGGAGTCTTCGGTGAATATCGCCCGACCGTGAGCATCTGATCGAAGCCGAGCGGGTTCTATTCTGAAGAGTGCATCGCTTCGCGCTGGATCATCGGCGCGAAGCGGCTCATCCTTTCGTCCACTACAAGCATCCGGTGCAATTCCATGACCGAACCGACAGGCTTTGATCAGTGGTTGGAACGAGTCTGTGAGCGTCCCCTGCCCACCAACCCGATGGCACAGATCCGCGCGTTGGCGAAGGAATTGGCCGAAGGCGCGGCTTTGCGTTACTGGGATGTACAGCTTTACCTCTTCCGGGGGGCGCTCACCCAATCTGCCTCCCAGCAGATGCTCCTGACCTATCTCAAGCGCCGCTGGAATGACGAGTATCCCAGTCTGGGGCTGCTCATCCGCAATCAGTATCTTCTGTTGAACACCAACGACACACTCGACATCGCCGAGAAAGCCTTCAACCTGCTGGAAGAGGCCGAACCCGCCAACATCTTCATCTCCTACAAGCGCAGCGAAAGCAGCGCCTTCGCCCTGCTGGTGCTGGCGCGGCTGAAGATGGCCGGGCTGGAACCCTTCCTCGATCTGGCGCTGGAGCCAGGCGAGGATTGGGAAGCCGGTCTGAAAGAACGCATCCAGAAATACGACTACCTGATCGCGCTGCTGGGGCCGAAAACGCTCACCTCGCCCGTCGTCGTGCAGGAATTGACCTGGGCGATTGAAGCCGGACTCACCGTCATCCCGATCTGGCACAACCGCTTCAGGTTCAATGCCGAGAAGTGGTCGCTGCCGCCGGAAATCGAGACCGTGCTGCACAAGACCCACACCATCCGCGTGCTGGAAGAAAGCCCGCTGGGCTACAACAACGCCATCGTCGAACTGCTCAACCGCTTCGGCGTCACCCCGTGATGCCATAACGGGCGATTGTTACATTTGTCACAAACAATGATGAGTTTATGCTTTTGTGAGCCATCGGCAGGGAGGATATAATACGGCGGTGATGAGTACAGAACAGCCCCGTCGATCCCGCTGGTTCATCATGCTGATGGGGTTTTTGGCGCTGTTTCAGGGGGGTGCAGCCGTTCGCGTGCTGCACATCGCGCCGGATTTGGCCGCGCAGATTACCTTATCGCTGGCGCTTGAATTCGTGGTGAGTCTGCTTTGGACAGGAACCGCCGCCCTGACCGCGCGGGCGCTGTGGCTGCGGCGGGCCGCCGCCGGGCGACAGGCGCGGGCTGTGCTGATCGGCTTTGTGGGATACAGCCTGCTGCGGTTGATCCTGTTCGCCCAGGCTCCCTACGACCGGGGGCGTCTGCCCTTCCTCCTCGTCGTCGGCGGATTGCTGTGCGCCAGCCTGGTAGTGCCGTGGCTGCTCCGCCACGTTTACGCATATCGAGCACTCAACGGAGATGAGTCATGACAGTAGTAGACCCTAAGATCGAAGAACTGCGACAGAAACGTGCGGAAAGCCATGCGGGCGGCGGGCCGGAACGAAACAAGAAGCAGCAGGAAGGTGGGCGTATGACCGCTTATGAGCGGCTTGATGTCCTCCTCGATCCCGGCAGCTTCCGCGAACTGGATGCTTTCGTCACCCACCGCATCAGCGACTTCGGCATGGATAAAAAGCGTCCTCCCGGCGACAGCGTGGTCACCGGCTGGGGACCCATCAACGGCCGTCTGGTCTATGTGTATTCGCAGGATTTCACGGTCATCGGTGGCAGCCTGAGCGAAGCCCATGCCCAGAAAATCTGCAAGATCATGGACATGGCGATGAAGGTCGGCGCGCCCGTGATCGGCCTGAACGACAGCGGCGGCGCGCGCATCCAGGAAGGCGTCCTCAGCCTGGCCGGTTATGCCGAGATTTTCCTGCATAACACGATGGCGAGCGGGGTCATCCCGCAGATCAGCCTCATCATGGGGCCGTGCGCGGGCGGCGCGGTCTACAGCCCGGCGCTGACCGATTTCGTGGTGATGGTCAACGGGACCAGCTACATGTATATCACCGGCCCGGATGTGGTCAAAGCGGTGACGCATGAAGATGTCACCCACGATGAACTGGGCGGCGCGATGGTACACGCCTCGCGCAGCGGCGTCTGCCACATGGTAGCCGATACCGACCAGCAGGCACTCCTGCTCGTCCGCGAACTGATGAGCTACCTGCCGCAGAACAACATGGAAGACCCGCCCTACATCGCCACTCAGGACGATCCGCTCCGCGCCGACGCGGAACTGGATACCATCGTCCCGGAGAACCCGAACAAACCCTATGATGTCAAGGAAGTCATCAAACATATCGTCGATGACGGCATTTTCCTGGAAATCCACGAAAACTACGCCATGAATGTCGTGGTGGGCTTCGCCCGGTTGGGGGGGCACAGCGTCGGCGTCGTCGCCAACCAGCCGCAGGTGCTGGCGGGCGTCCTCGACATTGGCGCCAGCAATAAAGCTGCTCGCTTCGTTCGCTTCTGCGATGCCTTCAACGTGCCGCTCATCACCCTGGTCGATGTCCCCGGCTACCTGCCCGGCACAGCCCAGGAATACGGCGGCATCATCAGCGCCGGGGCCAAGCTGCTCTACGCCTACTGCGAAGCCACCGTGCCGAAGCTGACCGTCACGCTCCGCAAGAGCTACGGCGGAGCCTACTGCGTCATGAGCAGCAAGCACCTGCGCGGCGACCTCAATCTGGCCTGGCCGTCGGCGGAAATCGCCGTCATGGGGTCGGACGGCGCGGTCGGGATCATCTTCCGCCGCGAAATCGAGTCCGCGTCCGATCCGGTCGCCAAGAAGGCCGAACTGACCAACCAGTACCGCTACAAGTTCGCCAGCCCCTATGCGGCAGCCGAGCGCGGCTACATCGATGATGTCATCGAGCCGCATGAAACGCGGGCGCGGCTGATTAACGGCCTGGAGGTCTTCCTCAACAAGCGCGATTCGAATCCGGCTCGCAAGCACGGGAATATTCCGCTGTAAGCGGGGAGCGGAGCGAGACCATGCAGCACGAACAAACCAAAATCAACAAGATTCTGATCGCCAATCGCGGCGAAATTGCCGTGCGCGTCATCCGCGCCTGCCGCGACCTGGGCATCCGCACCGTCGCCGTCTATTCCGATGCGGATCGCACCGCCCTGCACGTCCGTTATGCCGACGAAGCCGTTTACATCGGCGCGCCGCCGCCGCGTGAAAGCTATCTGGTGGCCGAGAAGATCATCCAGGCCGCCAAACAAACCGGCGCCGATGCGATCCATCCCGGCTACGGCTTCCTGTCGGAACGCGCCTTCTTCTCGCAGATGTGTCAGGATGAAGGCATCATCTTCATCGGCCCCGGCCCGAAGGCCATCGACACGATGGGCGACAAGCAGACCGCCCGCGAGACGGTCAAAAAGGCTGGCGTCCCGGTCGTTCCTGGAACGGAACCGGGGATGCGCGACGAAGATATCCTGCGGATCGCCCCCTCGTTTGGCTTCCCAGTGCTGGTGAAGGCCACGGCGGGTGGCGGCGGCAAAGGGATGCGTGCCGTCTACAAAGAAGAAGACATGCCCGAACTGCTGGCCTCCGCCCGGCGCGAAGCCGAGTCGGCCTTCGGCAACGGCGATGTCTATGTCGAGAAGCTGCTCGTCGGCGCGCGCCATATCGAGTTCCAGATCCTCGCCGATATGTACGGCAATACCATCCACCTCGGCGAACGCGAATGCTCGATCCAGCGCCGTCACCAGAAACTCGTCGAGGAAGCCCCCAGCGTCGTCCTGGATCAGGACCCGGATATGCGCCGCCGCATGGGCGAGATGGCCGTAAAAGCCGCCGAATCTGTCGGCTATGTCAACGCCGGGACCATCGAGTGCCTGGTAGACCGTGACAAGAACTTCTACTTCCTGGAGATGAACACCCGCCTCCAGGTCGAACATCCCGTCACCGAGATGGTCACTGGCATCGATCTGGTCAAGGAGCAGATCCGCATCGCCCGCGGCCGCCGCATGGGGCCGACCCAGAGCGTGATGGAGCCGCGCGGCTGGGCTATCGAGTGCCGCATCAACGCAGAAGACCCCTACAACAACTTCATGCCCTCGGTCGGCAGGATCAGCACGCTGAACGTACCCACCGGGCCGGGCGTGCGGGTGGACAGCGGTGTTTACGCCGGCTACGAAATCTCCCCCTACTATGACAGCATGATCGCCAAGCTGATCTGCTGGGGCGAAGACCGCAGCGAGGCCATGCTGCGGATGCGCCGCGCCCTCCAGGAATACGTCATCATGGGCGTCAAGCACAACGTTCCGTTCCACCAGAACCTGATGAACAGCTTCAGCTTTATGGCCGGCAAGTTCGATACCAAGTTCGTCGAGGAACGCTTCAGCATGGATACCTATGAAGACTCTCCGTCTGAAGACGAACTCGAAACGGCCGCCATCGCCGCGACCCTGTTCGCGCATCGCCAGCGCCAGCTCGCCAGCCAGGTTGTCACCAAGAACGAACGCGATACCAGCAACTGGAAGTGGGTCAGCCGCTGGGAGAGGATGCACCGATGAAATACCAGACCACCATCAACAACAAGAAGTACGAAATCGACATCCAGAAAGACGGCTCGCTGGTCGTCAATGGGACGCTGCGGAAGGTCGATTTCCAGGCGCTCGGCCCGTCCATGTACACCATTCTGGCCGAAGGGCTGTCGCACGAGCTGACCATCGAAGAACGCGACGGCAACGTCGAAGTTCTGATGCGCGGCAAGCTCTATACCAGTAAGGTCATGGACGAACGCGCCCTCATCATGGCCCAGCGGACGGGCGGGCTGGCCGCCGACAGCGGTCTGATCCAGATCAAAGCGCCCATGCCCGGCCTGATCGTGACCGTCAAGGTCGAACCCGGCCAGGAAGTCAAAGCCGGCCAGACCATCGTTATCCTCGAATCGATGAAGATGCAGAACGAACTCAAGTCCCCACGCGATGGCGTCATCGGCCAGGTCAACGTCAGCGGCGGGCAGACCGTCGAACAGAACAAGGTACTGGTGACCATCACCTGAGCTTTGACTACGCGATGTGAGTGACTCAACGGCGCGGACGACGGCTGTCATCCGCGCCGCTTTTCTGCTCCGCCATTGCCAGCCCCTCTGGAATGGGGAATAATCCTCGCATGACCATCTTCCGCCGCGTCCTGCCCGTCATCTGGCTGGCTGCCCTCATCATCTACGTCCTGGCCGCGATTCCCGATGTGCCCTTCCACGGCGATGAATCCACCCAGATTTACATGAGCCGGGATTATCACTACCTGTTCATCGCCCGCACGCCGCTGCGGACTCAGGTCGTGGACTTCGACATCCCCACCAGCGCCACCGAGATGCAGCTTCGCCTGCTCAACGGCACGGTCAGCAAACTGCTGATCGGGCTGGCCTGGCACAGCGCCGGCTACACCGTGGACAGCCTCAACGAGCAGTGGGATTGGGGCGCGGACTGGAACTACAATCAGCAATTCGGCCACGCTCCCAATGCTGACCTGCTGCGGTTGGCTCGCGTGCCCTCGGCGATCCTGCTGGCAGCCGGCGTTGTCCTGATGTTCCTGCTCGGCAGGACGCTCGGCGGCGGCTGGGTTCCTTATGCCGCCAGCCTGTATTATGCCCTCAATCCCGCCCTGCTCCTCAACGGCCGCCGCGCCATGATGGAGGGCAGCTTCATCGCCTTCAGCCTGCTGGCGGTGCTGGCAGCGGTCTGGCTGTTCCAGCGCCCATCCTGGCTGCGGACGCTGCTCCTGGGGCTGGCCGCGGGGTTGGCGCTCGCCAGCAAGCATACCGCCATCTTCACCGTCGGCATCGTCTTCCTGACCGGGATCGGCTACCTGATCTGGCAGTCCGTCCGCTCGCGCGATGAATCCAGCACCGTCGAATACCTGATCCTGCCGCTGCTCATCACCGCCGCGCTCATCACCATCGGAACGTTCCTGCTGTTGAATCCTGCCTGGTGGTTCGATCCGCTCGGACGGATCAGCACCGTCTGGCAGATGCGCCAGGATTTGCTGGCCGGGCAGACCGCTGCCTTCGGCGGTTATCCCAACCTCGGCGAGCAAGTCGTCGGCTTCCTGCGCCAAACTCTGATCGTCCAACCGCAGTATTTCGAGGTCGCCGGGTGGGAGCAGTTCATCGGCGGGCAGATCAGCGCCTACGAAACGCTGCCCTGGCGTGGGGTGAGCGTCGGGGGTTCTGTCTTGGGCGCGGCCATCTGGTGCGTTATGATCGGCATCGGTGGCTGGCGGCTCCTCCGCGACCGCGCCATTGACGGCGCAGCCCGCTGGACAGTGGGATTGTGGGCGCTGACGATGGCACTGACCACCGCGCTGCTGACCCCGATTGAGTGGCAGCGCTACTACCTGCCCGTCTACCCGGCCGTCGGATTGATCGGCGCGCTCGGAGTTCAGACGCTCATCCAGCGCCTCGTCGCGCGTTCACGCTGAACCATGCCTTATTGGATCACCTCGACGCTTGCCCCCACGCCCGCTCTGCTGTGGATGTTCCTCGGCCTGGGACTGCCCTGGGCGCTGGTCGCCCTGCCGCGCCGCGACTGGCATGAACGCGCCATCGTCGCCTGCCTGACGCTGGCCTTTGGGCCGGGCATCCTCACCGCCTGGATGTTCGTCCTCGGCAGCTTTCCCGGCACGTCCCTGCTGCGGATCGAGTGGGTGCTGCTTGGCACGGCGGTATTCGCTGTTCTGGGCTGGTTTCTCGTCTGGAAGAAAAAGGATCAGCCCTACACGGCTGCTCCGCCGGATCGCTCCCCGCTCCGGTTCGAGCGCCTGCTCATCGCCCTGATCGCCCTCGCCCTGGTGATCCGCGGGCTGGGCGTCGCTTATTGGCCTTCGACCGCCTACGATGCCCTGTGGGTCTATGCCTACCAGGGCAAGCTCTATACTCTGCTCGGCCATATCCCGGCCAGCATCGATTACTACCCGCAGTTCCTTCAGCTTCAACACACTTACTTGCAGCTTGCTGTCGGCGGGGTTGATGACCATGCCGCCCGCGCCGTCCTGCCCTGGCTGCACCTCGGCAGCGTCCTGGCCGCCTATACGCTCGGCAAACTGCTGATCGACCGCCGCGCCGGGCTGATCGCCGCCGCCATCTGGGCGCTGTATCCGCATCTGGGCGAATGGTCGCGCTACGGCGATCTGGAAGTGCCCATGGCTTTCCTGTTCACCGCCGCCGCCGCCTTTTTCCTCAAAGCCTGGATCATCGCGGGCGACGAGGTTGCAGCCCCGCGCCGCCGCTATGCCATCATCGCCGGGCTGCTGTTAGGGATCGGCCTGTGGACCAAGCCGACCATGGGCGGATTCGTCTGGGGGGTAGCGCTGCTGGCCGCCGTCGAAGTGGTGCTGTCGTTCTGGAAAACCGCTCGGCAAGAGGGAGCCGGCGTTCGTCTGCGTGCTGCGCTCAGCCGCAGCCGTCCGCGGCTGGAAGTCGTGGCGCTGACCGCCCTGCTGTGCCTGCCGCTCGGCGCGGTCTGGTATCTCCGCAACGCCGCCCTCGGCCATGAAATCATCACCTTCCCCGACGCCATCTGGACGACCCGCGCCGCCCGCAGCGGCGTCGAGTTCGGCTGGCCGCTCCTGGCTTTGATCGTGCTGGCCGTCCGGTTGTGGAGCCGCCGCCTGGAGCGCACCGTCCTGCTCCGCTTCGCCACCGGAGCCGCCTTGATCCTGCTCGGCCTGCTGCCGACGCTCCTCGGCTACTGGTCAGCCGTGTTCCGCCCGGTCGGAGCCACCGAGGGCGGAATCAGTCTCGCTGAAGCGATCTGGCGGCTCATCACCGGCGCGGGCTTGATCGGCGGCAGCGACAACCGCATCGGCGCGGTCGAATGGCTGGCCCTCGCCGCTGGACTTGCTCTGCTGATCTGGGCGCTGCGCCGCCTCGATCTGCGCTGGCCGGAGTCGAAGGCGCTCGGCTGGGCGCTGCTGCTGGCGCTGCCCTATTTCGTGACCTGGTTCCTCTCCTACAGCTATCACTACCGCCTGTCCTTTGCCATCGTCCCGCTGATGATCCTGCCCACGGCCGCCCTGCTGGTGACGTTTCCGGTTGCCCCAACGGATGTGCAGCCCCCTCGGCGGCGCGGCTGGCTGGCCCTCGGCATCGCGCTGGCAGCCATTCCAGGGCTGATCGCCCCGCTCTACGATGGCAACGCCGGCTGGGATTGGCTCTGGACGGATACGCTGCCCGACGACCATGCCCGCTATGCCTCCGGCAACCGCGCCCTCATGACCGTCGTCGATGGCCTTCAGCTTTACCTCGATCAGCACGCTGAGCCATTGCGCGTGATCGCCCCCGGCATGAGGCGGCTGCCCTTCTTCTTCCCGCTGGAAGACATCCAGATCGACCGCCTGCCCAGCCGCCTGGATGAACTGGCGGGCGCGACCTACTTCATCTACAGCAAGCCGGAAACAGGCGGCGCGCTCAACACCTACCTCCCCGGCGAAAACGCCGTCATCGCCGCGCTCGCGCTCGCCGCCGAGAGCGAATCCGATGTCCAGGAAGGCCGCGCCTTCATCCGCCGTGCCTGGGGAGATGACGACGGCATCTTCCAGTACACCGTCTATGAACTCCATCTGGAAAATCGCTTCAGAGCGCCCTTCGTCAACGCCCCTGCCGGGCAGGATGTCCTCTTCGATGGGGCGCTCCGGCTCCTCGGCCATGACATCGGCGGGCTGGAACTCTGGCCGGGCCGCCGCCTGATCCTGCACCTCTACTGGGAAGTGCTGGCGCAGCCCACGGTCGATTACACCGTCTACGTGCATCTGCGCGATCCCGCCGGGAATGTCATGCAGACCTGGGACGGCCCCGTCACCCGCGCCGCCGATGGCAGCTACTATTCGTCGCTGGTCTGGGAACCGAGCGAATTCATTACCGATCCGCGCGTCATCACCTTTGACGCCGCCAATGCCCCCCTCGGAGCCGGCTACAGCATCGTGGTCGGGCTGTACGACCGTCTGGCCGACCGCCGCGCCGCCCTCAGCATCAATGGGCAGCCCGCCGGGGATGGCTATCTGCTCAACGACCGCATCAGCGTCGTGCCCGCGCCGGCTTCCTGATCCCGCCGGGTATTGCAGGCTCCTAACCCGCCTTTCAGTTTTCCAACCTGACCTTCGTCATATCTTCATAAACTTGACATATCATGAAGATGCTCTTAGTCTGAATATAAGGCTTAACGCAGAATTCATGTTACGAGACCCAGTGTGGGGAGTTTGAAACGATGATCGGAATTCGGTGTGTCTGGGACGATGCGGGGCATACCGTCATCCGCGCCTATATCGGCGAAACCTGGACGTGGGATGATGTCAGCCAGTCGATGCAGACCATCAACAGCATGATGGGAAGCGCTCAGCATCAGGTGGACGTGATCGCCATCATGCGGCCCACCACCCCGTTTCCGGCGGAAGGCACGGATCACATCGTCGCCGAAATCTACCGGACGATGCCGCTCAATTGGGGGATATTCGTTTTCGTCGGGGGGAATCCGGAACTGCTGGACATGATCCGCGCGGTCAGCCGCGCCAACCCCGTCCTGATGGGCCGCATCTTCATGACCGAGATGCTTGGCGATGCTTACCGGATCATCTCGATGATGCGGCCAGAAGTTCAGGGCTTCGACAGCCTGATCGCCGTCTGACCCACCCGCTTCAGTGCAGCGCCAGCACTGCGCGGGAGAGTTTCTCCTGCACCTTGCGGCTGTTGAACCGCGACCACAAATCCAGGAACCGCGTCCGCATCGCCGCTTCTTTTTCATCCAACCGCGTCAGATACAGGCTCAGCGCCTCAATCGGATGATCGGCCAGCAGCCCGTTGAGGTGTGCCCGCGCCGTCGCCGCGTCATTCATGTGTCCCAGGCAGTCTTGCAGCGCCTTGATCTCGTCGATGAAGTCCCCGATCTGCGATCCGAGTAGTTCCTCGAACAGCGACACCGTGTAGCGCAGCCGCTTGAACTCGATCCGCA
>JAEUQZ010000145.1 GCA_016788965.1 Anaerolineae bacterium
CGCGCTTGAAACCCAGGTGCTGGACTTCCTCAGTCAGGACCCGATTCACATCGATGACCTGGTAAGAATGAGCGGGCTGCCGGTATCCATTCTCAGCGGCACGTTGACCATTCTGGAACTAAAGGGGCTTGCGCGGGCAGTCGGTTACATGCAATACTGCCTGACGCCATCATGATCGCATTCATTGAATTGAGGGGGTTTCGTGGAACATTTCTACGCACTCATTATGGCCGGCGGGGGCGGAACCCGCCTTTGGCCCATGAGCCGCCAGGACACACCCAAACAGCTTCTTCCGCTGGTCGAGAACCATTCCATGTTCGCAACCAGCGTCGAACGTCTCGCGCCACTGTTCACGCCAGAGCGCATCTATGTGGTGACGGGACGCAAGTACCTGAATGCGCTTATGGAACATGCGCCCCAGATCCCTGAAGAGAACTTCATCATCGAACCCTACGGCAAGGAAAGCGGGCCAGCCGCCGCGCTCGGCCTGACCGTCATCCAGAAGCGTGACCCACAGGCCACGGTCGCCATCCTGACCGCGGATCATCATATCACGCGCAAAGACCGCTTCCGGGATGTGCTGGCCGCCGCCGCCGATCTCGCTCAGCGCGGGTACATTGCAACACTGGGTATTTCGCCTTCCTATCCCGCCACCGGGTTCGGCTACATTCACCAGGGCGAGGACATCGCCATCATCAACGGCTTTCACTGCCACGCCTCATTGGGCTTCAGGGAGAAGCCGGATGCTGACAAAGCCGCCGAGTTCCTCGCCAGCGGTGACTATACCTGGAACTCCGGCATGTTCATCTGGACGGCAGCCCAGGCAATGGCCGAATTCAAGCGCCAGCAGCCGGAGATGTATGCGCTTTTCGACCAGCTTTCTTCGGTGGTGGATACCCCCGACTATCAGTCTACGCTTGAGGAGATATGGGAAGGCGTCAACAAGATTTCGCTGGACTACGCCGTCATGGAAGGCGCACAGCGCATGGCGGTCATCCCGGTCGATATTGGATGGAATGATGTCGGCAGTTGGGCGTCCATGTACGAGGTACTTAAGCTGGACAAATCCGGCAACGGCTTCAAAGGCCGGCAGCCGGAACGGGTCATTGTCGATACCGAGAACACATTGGTCTACAGTGACAAACTCATCGTCACCATCGGCGTACAGGACATGATTGTGATTGACACTCCCGATGCGCTCCTGATATGCCATAAGGACCGCACGCAGGAAGTCAAGGATGTGGTCAACCACCTGCTGCGGACGAAGAACTACAAATTCCTCTAGCCGAGTGATCGGCAGAATCAAGAGAGAGCATGGCCGAAACGTATCAAGCCTACTGCGTGAAGTGCAAGACCAAGCGAGACCTGCTGAATCCCCAGGCCGTGTACACGGCCTCTGGATCACCGGGGACATCCGGCACATGTCCGGTGTGCGGAACCAAGTTGTTCCGCATGGGAGCGACGCCCGAACACGCTGGAATCGAAAAACCGGCACCGACCTCGCGCCCGAAGTCGAGCAAGAAGGCGAGCAAGAAAACGAGTAAATCGACTCGGAAAACGAAAGCGGTGAGCAAACTCACCCCTGAATCGACCACGCCTGCTCATCGACGCGGCAAGTTAGTCATTGTCGAGTCTCCGGCTAAGGCGCGGAGTGTTAGCCACTTTCTCGGCAAGGGATTCACGGTCAAGGCCTCCAAAGGGCATGTTCGTGATTTGCTGGTCACGCAGTTGTCTGTCGATGTCCGCAATGACTTTGAACCCAAATACCGCGTGCCCAATGACAAGCGCGATGTGGTCAACGATCTGGTCGCGGCGGTCAACAAGTCCAGCGAAGTCTATCTGGCAACCGACCCTGATCGGGAAGGCGAGGCGATTGCCTGGCACTTGATGGAAGTGACCAATCTGGAAGAGAAGCGCGTCAAGCGCGTGGTCTTCCACGAAATCACGCAGCCCGCAGTCGAAGACGCTTTTGCTCATCCTCGCCAACTGGATATGAGTCTCGTCAACGCGCAGCAGGCCCGCCGTATTCTGGACCGGTTGGTTGGCTACAACATCACCGAACTACTCTGGCAGAAAGTTCGTAACCAGCTTTCCGCTGGCCGTGTCCAGAGCATTGCCCTACGCCTGATTGTAGACCGTGAAGCCGAGATCGAGGTGTTCGTGCCCCAGGAGTACTGGACACTGGATGCCGAACTGAAGAAGCAGCATGGCAAGGATTCCAACCGTCCGTTTGTGGCGCGGTTGGTGAAGTTCCAGGGACAGGATGTCGATTTCCACAAAGAAGCCGATATTCAGCGGCATCTTCCGGTGCTGAAGAAGAGCCAGTACGTCGTCAGCGATGTCAAGCATGGGACGCGCCAGCGCAAGCCATCTGCCCCATTCACGACCAGCACGCTACAGCAGGAGTCCTCACGCCGCCTGGGCTATACCGCTCGCCGAACCATGGGTATTGCCCAGCAGCTTTACGAAGGCATCGACATCGGCGGTTCCAGCGGGGCCATCGGGTTGATTACCTATATGCGAACCGACAGCACGCAGGTCTCCGAACTGGCCCAGAATGAGGCTCGCGCGTTCATCCACGAACGCTTTGGCGAGAAGTTCCACCCGCCGAAGCCACCGCGCTACCAGACCAAAACCAAAGGCGCTCAGGAAGCGCATGAGGCCATTCGTCCGACCAGCGTCTATCGTGACCCGGAATCGCTCAAATCAGTCCTTTCGCGGGATCAGTTTCGCGTCTATAAGCTGATTTGGGAACGCTTTCTAGCAAGCCAGATGTCCAGTGCGATCTACAACACCCTCCGGGTGGAAATCGCCGCTGGCGAAACGGATGCTAAGCGGCCCTACACGTTCCGCGTTTCCGGCAGCACCATCAAGTTCATGGGCTTCCTGGCACTCTATGAAGATGCGCGTGATGAAGACCTTGTCCCGGATGAGGACGAAGGGCGCATCCTGCCAGAACTGGCCGTCGGCGAAGTGCTGGACTTGCTCAAGCTCCTGCCGGAGCAGCACTTTACCCAGCCTCCGCCGCGATACACCGAAGCGAGTCTGGTGCGGACGCTGGAAGAATTCGGGATTGGCCGCCCCAGCACCTACGCGACCACAGTGGCAACCATTGAAGACCGCGAATACATCCAGAAGCAGGACAAGCGCCTGGTTCCGACCGATACCGGCAAGACCGTCAGCGAACTGCTGGTGCAGTACTTCCCGGAAATCATCAACTACCAGTTCACCGCCAAGATGGAAGACCAGTTGGATACCATCGCGGAGGGGCATCTGGAGTGGCGGCCGATGCTGCGGGAGTTCTATACGCCTTTCGAGCAGCAGCTTCAGCGGGCACGCACAGAGATTCCGCGCGTGCGCCAGGAGGAGACTATTGGCCGGGACTGCCCCGAATCGGGGCATCCGCTGGTGATCCGATATGGGCGTTATGGTAAGTTCGTCGGCTGCTCTAACTACCCAGAGTGTCGTTATACCGAACCGTGGCTGGATCGCATCAGTATCGCCTGTCCGGTCTGCGGCAAGACACATGGCGGTGAAATCATCGCCCGGAAGACGCGGAAGGGACGCACGTTTTACGGCTGTTCGCGCTATCCAGAATGTGAATTCACCAGTTGGAAACGGCCTCTGCCGCAGCCATGCCCCAACTGCGGCGGACTGCTGATCGAACAAAGTCGCAATTCAGCCCAATGCACGGTATGCCAGCATCGCTTCCCGGTGAATGAACTCACCGAGAAAATACCGAGCGCCGAACCCGTCTGAACTGGAAGTCATGCGAAACTGACGCTGGAGTGAACAGTGTCAGTTTCAACTATCGGCCTCATTTGTCGCGTCTGGCGGATATACTGTACAATCAATAACGATCTTATAGACATGGGGCGGTTCTCGATCCGAAAGGCATTCACATGATCGGCAAGATTCGGGACACACTCATCGGCCTCTGGCCGGTAATCAAAACCTATGTCCCCAAACCGGGCATGATCATCGCGGTCATCGTCGCATTCGTGATCGGTCTGATCTGGTCTTACGCGGTCGATCCGGTCATCTTTCATGATGGCGACCCGCGTTCGCTCGGCCAGACATGGCAGGATGAGTGGGTACGGCTGGTCGCGGAGCGTTATGGCTATGCCGCCTCAAATGCCATCATTACCGATGACTTCCGGCAGAGCGTGATCGCTCTGCTCCGGAGCGTAGACAATCCGCAAGAGATCGTCAATCGTTTGAGTCTGTTGGAAATCGGTGATTTGGCAGGTCAGGCACAGGTAGGCGCGCCCTTACCCCCTGCCGAACCTAACCTCTGGCTGACGATACGCCCGTTCCTGATTGGGCCAATCGTCCTGGCGGTTGCCTTCGTCGTTGGATCGCTGCTGTTCGGCTTCTACATCAACCCCATGCTGATCGAGCCGATCCGCAAGCGGTTGCGAGGTTCTCAGGGCAAAGACCTGGTTGGGGGACAGGCCATCCAGGATATTCAACGCGCTCGGCAAATCCGCGACGAACTTTCCAAAGCGCCGCCGCAGGAGACCGATCTTGGCCCACCGGTGGTGCGACATGTCTCAATCTACAATCCTGGACGCGCCTACGACGATTCGTTCAGCATCGAGGACGCCACACGTAATGACGAATTCCTGGGCGAGTGCGGCGCGGTGGTCTCCGAGAAGATCGGAACCGGTCAGCAGGAAAAGGCCACAGGCATCGAGGTCTGGTTGTTCGATAAGGAAGATTTCGTCCGCACGCTGACGACGGTCTTTGCATCGGAATATGCTTTCAACGACCCGGCGCTCAGGTCGGAGATGTCGGCGAAGGGCGAAGTGGTGCTGGCACAGCCCGGCGTGGTCGCTAGGCTCGAAACCAATACCCTGCGGCTTCAGGCTCGAATCATCGACATGGCTTACGGCACTGGCCCGCTGCCGCCCAACAGCTACTTCGACCGCATGACCATCGAATTGACAACCTGGCGCAGAAGCGCAATCCCCGGAGGAGCGCCAGCGGTTTCGCCCGCTCCGGCAGTTCCACTGCCACCTACGCCGGCTCCGAGCTATGCGCCCCCCGCTCCGACCTTCGCTCCGCCGACCACCCCAACACCAGTCGCGCCATCGCCGTATGCGCCTCCTAAAACCGTGCCGCTGGCTCCGCAGTCCGCCCCACCGAGCTATGGTGGTGGGCTGACTCCGCTGAAACCACCGCCCCTTCAGCCGCCCCCCCGAAAACAGGACGATGATCCGTTCGGTGGAACGGGGAACTTCGACCCGGTGAACTGAGCCAACAAAAAGCGCCCTACGGATTGGTAGGGTGCTTTTGTATCGCGTGGATGAGATCAGCGAATGCGCTTGATCTTGAAGACCAGTTCTCCGCCGGGTGTCTTGACCCGCACTTTGTCACCCTTTTTGTGACCGATCAAGGCGGAGCCAATGGGGCTTTCATGTGAAATGCGGCCATCGCGCGGATTCGCTTCAGCCGCGCCGACAATCGAGTAGGTCTCTTCCTCGTCGGCGCCTTCCTCGACAATGGTGACTTCAGAGCCGAGCCGCACGATATCGTTTCCGCCGTCGTTGGTGATGATCTCGGCAGCGCGCAGGATGTTCTCGATGTACTGGATGCGCCCTTCCAGAAAAGCCTGCTGCTCTTTGGCGTCGTGGTAATCGGCATTTTCTTTGAGGTCGCCTTCCGCGACGGCTTCTTTGAGCTTTTGGGCCAACGCGGGACGACGCACTGTGAGTAATTCGTTCAGTTCACGCCGCAGGTCTTCGGCGCCTTCTGGGGTCAAGTACACGCGGTCAGCCATTGAATTCACCTCGACTTCAGGTCGGAATGGAACAATCTTTGTGCGGATTATCTAGGATGACAGCGGCATGATTTCACGGCGCTGAGCCGCGAGTGTCATGACGTTCTGCCGATGAAGCTGGGCGGCCATCCCGTTCAACAGGATGCGGCTCTTGCCACAGCTTTCGATGTCTATCGCTTCCAATGCACGCTCTGGTGACGTTCCAACCAATGCTTGATCTACAGCCTCACGCAGCGCCATGAGGTAGTCGATATCGGATTGGAGACGTTCTTCGACCTCGCCACGCAGCACAATTTCCCCGTGTCCCTGGATCACGTTTTCGTAGTTCCCGTTACGCAGAGATTGGAGCGAAGCTACCATCTCATCATAACTGCCATCCACGAAGAAGGGGACGGGCATAATGGTATCGGCAGCGAACAGAATGCGATCTTCTTTGATGAGACAGACGATGGAGTCGCTGCTGTGTCCAGGCGTAGACCACATATTGAAAGTCTTGTTGCCGACGTGGAGGCTGATGGCTCCATCGGGGAACACGATGTCTGGTAGGACCAGCTCGACATCCCGCATCTCTGGAGCGGAAGCCTTGACTTTTTGCAAGCTGCCGCGCCCACGGGTATCGAGGAGTGTCCTACAGCGCGCATGGGCGACTACCCGCGCTCCCTTAAAGAAACAGGTTCCGGTGGTGTGATCGGCGTGATAGTGGGTGTTGATGACGTAGCGAACAGAGGTTCCCAGACGGTTCTCGATGAAGCGGCGCATCGCCAGTGTTTCTTCTGGGTAGGCTAGGGTGTCGATCACCACCGCGCCTTCACTGGTCACGACGACACCAGCGGTTACCTGGGCGTACAGGTCGCTGGTGAACACGAACACATCATCGGCGACGCGCTCACGCTGCATGTGAGTCCGTTTACCTTAAGGGAACTTCTACCGAACACAGCAAGAGATCAGGCAGGTCAGTATAGTGAGACAACCGGGGAAAATCAAGGTGAGGCGGAGGCTGTCGTAGCGCGAGAGTAGGACATCCGTCATTTGTCAGCGCCGCGTGGGGCGTTACAATCAAACTAGGACGTTCTCTCTAATGAGGAGGCCATCATGGGCGGCCGATATGCACGATTAGGACTGATCGTTGGGCTGGGATTGTTCCTGGTGCTGCTGATGGGCAGCGTGGCTGCTCAGAATGGCCCGGTGTTCCGCGTGGGCATCCTGGATAGTGAACGCGGGCCTATCGCGGATGGCGCACGGATGGCTGTGGAAGAGATCAACAGCGCTGGGGGAGTGCGCGGCGCGGATGGAACATTCTTCCGCCTTGAACTGGTCATCCAGCCGCCAGATGGGGATGGCGGGATCGAGGCCGCGCTCAATGCGCTGGCCCAGGCGAGCATTATCGCGATGATTGGCCCGCAAACCAACCAACAAGTACTCGATCACGCGACTTCTCTAGCTGCGCTGAACGTTCCGATCCTGATGCCAGCAACGGGGGATACACTGCTGGTGGAAGACGCTTCCAATCGGTTGTTCCGAACACGGGCTGCCGAAATTCATCAAGGGCGGGCGCTGGCCTACTATCTGGCTGATGATCTCCAGATTCAACAGATCGCCACCGTCCAACTGGACACGCAGTTGGACAGTACAGCAAGTATGGTCGGGTTCACCATCTCAGCAGCCGAACGCGGAATTGTTCCGGCGGCGGCTCTCCAGGTTGAGACCGATGCCGATATTGCTGATATTGTCGCGCGGTTGGGGGCGCTCGAACCTCAAAGCGTCGTCGCCTATGGCAGTCCAGCACGGGCTGCGGCGCTGCTGGTTCAGCTTCGAGCAGAAGGCTGGGACGGCATTTTTGCTTACAACCAGATCAGTGATCCTATGTTTCTCCAGGGCGTGCCCGGTGGTTTGCTGAATGGGTTGTTTTCGACCACAACCTGGGCATTCACAGCAGAAGATGAACTGAGCCTGCGCTTCCGTGAAGGGTTTATCCAGCTTTACGGACGGATTCCGGGGCCGGTTGAAGCGGCCAGCTATGATGCCGTGCAGCTTCTGGCGGCGGCGATCAACCAACCGGGTGAGCTGCAAGCCAATCTGAGCCGGATCGATAATGTGCTGGGGGTACAGGGGACGCTGCACCCGGCCCGGTTCTCCAACCGGGAGACGACCAATGCCGTTGCCGTGGTGGAACTGAATGCCTTCGGCGTCCCGCAGGTGCGGGCACGTTATGAAGGAACCACCCGGCTCGATCTGAATCAGCCTGCCGCGCCCACGGCGATACCCACTCTTGCTCCCACTCCCACACCAGAGGGCGTCGTCATCACCATCAAGCAGGCACGGCAGAATGTCCGCAGCGGCCCCAGCACGGCTTATGACATCCTGGGACAGCTCAGCCAGGGGGAACAGGCGCGAGTCATCGGCGCGACCGTTGACCTCACCTGGGTGGTGATCGACTTCCGCGGGCTGCAAGGCTGGCTGGCGACGTATCTGCTGGATGTGTTCGGCGATCTGAACACGGTGCCGATTATCACGCCCCCCCCGACACCCACACCCCCGCCGACACCCACGGCTCCGCCACAGCCGGACATCGTGATCGACTCGGCGGCGGTGACGCCCAATCCCATCATCGTGGGGCAGCCCTTCATCATCACCGTGACGGTGCGGAACGCAGGCGGAGTGGCAACCGGGCCGCTGGCAGTGGCTTCGACCTTGCCGCCGAATAATGTGTACGCTTCTGGGACCCTGCTTGGCTTGGGGCCGGGACAGTCGGCGCTGGTCAACCTGAATGCGACGCTGAGCAACACTGGCTGCTATTCGGTGGTGATCGTAGCCGACCTGAACAACGAGGTGAACGAAGGCGCGGGCGAAGGGAACAACTTCTTCACGCTGAACTACTGCGTCAACAAACCTATCGTGCGGCAGGCCACGCAAATCCTCAATCCGGGCGATACGATTGACTTGGAAGGGAATGCTGTTCAGGGTGATCTGAACTGGAACACCAACGCGCTGCAACTGGATGCTCTGTTCAACGCGCGAATCGGGATCATCCCCACGGTGACGCTGGATACTGTTCACTACGATCTGATCAATCCGAACACGGTCAACCAGACCAGCATTTCGAGAGGCAGCCTGCTGCCGGGCACGATCCTGGGGGTGCTGACGGCGGATGGCAACCGGGGCGCGGTGCGGATCGATGGGCTGCCCGGCAACCAGCTTCAGGTGACGTTCATCCTCTACCAGAATTGATAGATGGTTGAAAAAGAAATCGCCGGATGTGGGCGGGAGGACATACGCGCTTCGCGCTAGTCCTCCCCTACGAAAATCAGGCGTTTTCTCATTGGTTATCCATGAGTACGAAGGGGAGGGTGGCTGTTCCGCCATCCTCCCTTTTCTTTCACTTCAACTGGACATCGATCCAGGTGCTGCGGTTCGGATAGAGATAGAGGGTTCGCAGGAATCGGACGCGGCCGTTCTCGTTGACGCTGACCTCATAGTAGTCGGCGGGGAGATCACCGAGGGTGAAGTTCTCCTGAAAGACGCTATCGGGATTCACGGTGTCGTCGGCGTAGGAGAAGGCGTAGCGGGTTAGCCGGGCCGATTTCACCTGGATGGTGACGTCATAGAGGCGGGTTCCGGCGGCGTCGGTCACGCGGCCAACGAGCGTTCCAAAGCCCTGATAGGGAAAAATCCAGAGTTCGGGATTGCGGGTGGCGCGGTAGCTGTAGGCATCGCCGAGGCGCACCTCGAAGTGGAGGTGCGGGCCAAAGGCCACGCCGCTGTCCCCAACCATGCCAAGCTGGTCGCCCTGCTTCACGGTCTGCCCTTGGCTGACATCGGCGCGCTGCATATGCCCGTAGAGGGTGAAGACTGGCTGGCCGTCCGGTGATGTGAAGCCGTGCTGGATCACCACGACATTGCCATAGTAATTGGTGGATGGGCCAAACTGGGTGGCAGCATCGCTTCCGGCATAGATGACTACACCATCGGCAGCGGCCAGAATGGGCGTGCCGCGCGGGTTGACCATATCGACGCCGAGATGAATCTGGAGCGCACCGCCTGATGTTCCCCCATAGGGGTACGTCCGGGCGACCCAGTTGGCGGCTCCATCAGCGATGGGGCGACGCAGGCGGTAATGGTCGGCGATCTGTGAAGCCGGGTCTGCGGGCGGAGGCGTCCAGGTTGGGGGCAGGGTGGCGTTCGGGTCGGCAATTTGCCCAGGAGTTGGCGAGGCAATCGGGATAGGTGTCGGCGACTCGGTCGGGGTGAATGTGGCGGTCGGAGTCGGTGTGATGGTCGGCGTGAGGGTGGCGGTTGGGGTCAGCGTGGGCGTAAAGGTGGCTGTGGGCGGGAGGGTAGGCGTGCGGCTGGCGATGGGATTGGCCGTGGGGACGGCGGTGGCGGCCTGGGACAGACTGATGGCTGCGTTGGTCGGGGGGAGGGTGGCGCTGAAGGGTTCTGCCGGGGTCGTTTGACAGCCAGCCAGCATGATTACGACGAGGAGGAAGGGAACGAAAGCTCTCATTGTGATCCAACCGCGTTCAGCGGTCATTTGTCTCGGTAGGGTTAGCAGGCGGGCGAGGTGGCGGTCGTCGTTCAGCCTGAGCGGATAGGTCGATGAGGGTTTGTTCGTCGATTTCCTGGCCGTTGAAGCGGCGGTAGAGTTCGGGGTTTTCCAGCGGATCGACGGCATAGCGCCAGTGGTCAGGCCGGGTCTGGCGGAGTACGGAGCGGCACTCGGTACAGCGCACCAGATGACGGGGGCGCTGGATGCCCAGGAACCAGGCGGGACGGGTCTCCACGATGAGTTCGCCCCGGCCGCAGACGGGGCAGCGTTCGACGATGAAACCGCGTGTATAGCGTTCCATGCCGACCATACCGCGCCAGTAGAAGAGGGCGTAGAGCAACACGGCGAGCAGCACAACTCCGCCGACGATGGCTTCGGGCGCGATCTGACCGGTTCCCGCAGCGGGTGAGGGAGTGGTGATCGGCTCGGGGGAGGGCGTCGGGCTGGGCGGAGGTTGGGTCGGTGCAGGAGCAGCCGTGAGCGTTCCCCCAAGGGCGGCTGAGGCTGGCGTCTCGGTAGCCTCGGCAGTTGGAGTCAGAGACGGTCGTTTGGTCGAGGTGGCTGATGCCGTGACGGTCGTGGTGGGCGTATTCGTCGCAGTGGGCGACGGGGTTATCGATGGCGTGCTGGTCAGAGTCGGCGCTTCCGTGGGTGTCGATGAGGGGGTGATGGTCGGAAGCGGTGTCGAACTTGGAACCTGAGCGACGACGGCTTCGGTCGCGGGGTTGAGCACGGTAAAGCTCGCGCGTGCGCCGGCTACCGGGTGTCCGTTGATGATCAGGGAATAGGGAGTGTTCATCGTGATCTGGATCCTTGTGGTTACGTTACGGGCAGGCCATGCCGAGTGGC
>JAEUQZ010000146.1 GCA_016788965.1 Anaerolineae bacterium
AGCTTGAAGAAAGTCCTGCACAAGCAGGGGCACAGCACCACCGTCGGCGATGAAGGCGGCTTCGCCCCCAGCCTCGGCTCGAACGCGGCAGCCCTGGATGTCATCATGGAGGCCATCACAAAGGCCGGCTACATTCCGGGCGAACAGATTCGCATCGCGCTTGACCCCGCGACCTCGGAACTGTACCAGGATGGCAAGTACCATCTGGAGATTGAAGGCCGCACCCTGTCGGGCGAGGAAATGGTCGAATTCTGGGCGGGCTGGGTGGAGAAGTATCCGATCATCTCCATCGAAGATGGTCTGGCGCAGGACGACTGGGAAAACTGGTCGAGGCTGGTCGCGGCCATCGGCGACCGCGTGCAGATTGTCGGCGATGATCTACTTGTGACCAATGTCGAGCGCGTCGAACGCGCTATCCGCGAGAGAGCCGCGAATTCTCTGCTTTGCAAGGTGAACCAGATTGGTTCGCTCACCGAATCGATGGCCGCTAGCCAGTTGAGCCAGCGCCACGGCTGGACGGTCGTCGCCAGCCATCGCAGCGGCGAGACCGAAGATACCACCATCGCGGATCTGGCAGTGGCGATGAACGCCGGGCAGATCAAGACTGGCGCGCCCTGCCGATCCGACCGCGTGGCGAAGTTCAACCAGCTTCTCCGCATTGAGGAAGAACTGGGCAGCGCTGCCGTGTATCCGGGGCTGAAGGCCTTTACGAATCTCAACGTGTAGCGCGGCGCGCCGACATAGAAAGGACACGTCAGCTTGGTGAAAAACGGAATCAACGGCAAACGCACCAAAATCGTTGCCACAATCGGCCCCGCATCACAGGGTGAAGAGACGATCCGCGAGATGATCCGCAGCGGCATGAATGTCGCCCGGATCAACTTCTCGCACGGCGATCATACGACACACGGGGAAAACATCGACCGGGTGCGTCAGGTCGCCGAACAGGAACGCGCCGTCGTCGCCATTCTGTGCGATATTCAAGGCCCGAAAATCCGCATCGGCAAGGTAGCGAACGAGCCGCTCACCCTCAAACAAGGCGACAAAGTGACCTTTACTCTGGACACCGTTCCCGGTGAAAACGGTCTCATTTCCCTGCCCCACCCAGAGTTTGTTCGGGACCTCAAGGTCGGAACACAGCTTCTGCTGGATGATGGCAACCTGGAAATGGTCGTCGTCCAGACCATGGCTCGCGGCGTCGTCTGTGAAGCCGTGGTGGGCGGCCTGTTGAGTTCGCGCAAAGGCGTCAGCGCCCCCAAAGCCAAGCTGTCGTTGTCCGCCATCACTGAAAAAGACCGCGACGATATCGAGTTCGCGCTGAGCAAGCAAACGGACTATCTGGCGATGTCCTTCGTTCGCTCGCAGGAAGACATTCGCGAGCTGCGCTGGCTGATGCGCCACCTGGGTGGCGATGTCGCGGTCATCGCCAAGATCGAAAAGCACGAGGCGCTGGAAAACATCGAGAGCATCATCGAGATTTCTGACGGCATCATGGTGGCTCGCGGCGATCTCGGCGTGGAGACCCCTGCCGAAGAGGTTCCCTTCCATCAGAAGCGGATCATCAAGCTGTGCAACGATGCCGGTAAGCCGGTCATCACCGCGACCCAGATGTTGAACTCGATGGTCGATAACCCCCGTCCCACCCGCGCCGAAGCCAGCGATGTCTACAACGCGATTCTCGATGGCACGGATGCGGTCATGCTCAGCAATGAGACGGCCGCCGGGAGTTATCCAATCAACGCGGTAGAGACGATGGCGCGTATCGCCATCATCGCCGAGCAAAGCATCTGGAATCGCCGCAAGGACATCCGCCAGATTTACACGCCGAACGCGGAAGGCCGCGAGGCCATCTCGGATGCCATCAGTCAATCGACCTGCCAGGTCGCCGAGGCGCTCAACTCGAAGGCCATCGTCACCTCGACGCTGACCGGCTACACCACCCGCCGCGTCGCCAAAGAACGTCCCCGGACGCCCATCCTGTGCGTCACCCCCAATGAAGTGACCTACCGCCGCATGGGGCTGGTCTGGGGCGTGATTCCACTGCTCATCCCCATGTTCAAGACCATTGATGAAATGATCGAGACGGTCGTCAAGGCGGCCGAGGATGCCCATCTCGTCCAGCGCGGTGACACGCTGGTTCTGATCGCGGGTGTTCCATTCGGAATCGGGGGACAGACCAACTTCCTGAAGATTCACACAGTTGGTGAAGCTGTCGAGTTCTGAGGCTCAACCGGGGGTCGAACGTTCCAGCGGGGTATGTGACGACATACCCCGTTTGCATCAATACTGATCGCCGTCGATGAATTCGAGAGATTCTCCTGCGCGGGGGTTCGATGATCCCCCACGGGAGGACGTGACCGAGTAGCGGCTCTGTTCAGGCATACTGTTCGGGCGAACGTGCTGGAGCGTTCCGGCCATTTGATCCGAAGCCGCCTGAGACTGTGGAGCCGTGCAGTAGGGACATACCTGCCAGGACAGTTCGAGCATCCGGCGGCACTGAACACAGGGTTTCTTCAGGCGAGTGAAGCAGTGCGGGCAAGCCTGCCACTCTTCCTGCACACGCTGACCGCAGGCCGGGCAGGTCGATTTACCTTCGATTTCCTGGAGCAGGGCTTCTTCTTCCAGGGAACGCTCATAGGACTCGCTCAGCGTTTCACGCGGGCGCAGCAGCAGGTAGATCAGCAGTCCCGGAACGTTCAGGAGTGCGACCAGGACGGCAACCGCCAGTTGCAGCACGCGATCCCGTGACCGCGAACGCATATCCCGGAATGCCCACAGGATGATCGCCAACCAGAAGGATGCCAGAACCAGCGCCACATAGATCGCGCCAATCGTGACCAGATCGGACGAGATACCGAGGCTAGAGAAGATATCGCCCATTAGATTGTGGCTCCACGAGAATGACTGGTTCCCTGCGACAGTATATCAGCCTGCCAGAAGCGGCGCAAAACCGCCAGCAGCGCCGCACAAGCACATTGAGGATGCCGCGATGCCCAACCCAGACATCACAGCACGACTGTTGAAACACGGCCCACAGGGGCTTTCTGACGCCGAACTGCTGGCGACACTGCTGGACCCCCTGCCGGACCCACTGAACACAGCGGAAGCGATTCTTCAGGCTTTTCGAGGATTAGGGGGTCTTGCCCACCTCAATCTCGATTCGCTGTCGAAAATCGTCAGTTTGGATGGATCCTCGCGGGCACGACTGCTGGCTGCGACAGAGATCGGACAGCGCATCCTGCGCGTCATCCCCGACCCGCCACCCCGCATCAGCAGCGCCGATGACGCCATTCATCACTTGCACGATATGCGGCATCTGGCTCAAGAGCATGTTCGCGTGCTGCTGCTGGACTCGCAGGAACACCTCATTGGCATCGAAACTCTCTACATCGGCACAATGAATATTACCGTGCTGCGAACTGCCGAAGTCTTCCGCCCCGCCATCCTGCGAAACTGTCCGGCGCTGCTGCTGGCACATAACCATCCAATGGGAGAAGCCGTACCATCCCCGGAGGATATCGAGATGACGCGCGATCTGATCGCGGCGGGCAAGCTGCTGGACATCCGTCTGGTCGATCACCTCATCATCAGCCCGCACGGCTGGACTTCGCTGCGACGCGCTGGGTTCGGCTTCGAGAACGCCTGAATTAACCTGCATTGTCTGCGCCGGCCAGCAGACTGATGTCACTGACGAACACATCGTACTGGTGTCCCGACGCATAAAACTGCAAACTGATGATCTCTTGGGGACGCAGCCTGGCCGGAATCAGGCTGAAGAGATTGCCGCTGTCGTAGGTGTACCAGGCCTTTTCTTTGATGATTTCGTGCTGCTGTGAACAGCTATCGCATTGAAGCGGATAGTTCAGTTGGGTATCAAGCAGATAGAAGAAGCCGTGATACCAGATGCGGAGGTTCCCCTCGGCATCCTTGTAGTCCATCCGCAGCATCAGCGGGCATTCGCTGGCGACGAAGCCGCACACGCTCAATGACTGAAAATTCAGATTGAACACCGCCTTCAATCCGAGATAGTTGTAGCCGCGTACATCGACCCCATTCGCACCGAAGTACTTACTGCACCCCGTCGCTCCACTGGTGATGGCGTTATCTCCACGAGTCAACCGCAGTGCCAAACGTCCGTCGCGGTACTCGGTACTCAAGTAACTTGGCGGTTGGCTGTCACTGGTCGAGCAAGCCCAATCCGCCACCAGCGGCGCTGCTGAGCCTACGCCAGAATCCGGCTTGAGCAGCGCATCCTGGAAGCTGCTTGCACCCAACAGGTTCGCAAAAGATGTTCCAACGCGGATCGCTGAAGCATCGACATCATAATTGATACGGCCAAAGTTCCCGACCGGGACAGCCCTTCCCACACTCGTCTCCGCCGGGACGACGGACGCCGATCCCTGATAGTTGGTCACATCGAGCTGCGTCGCCGAAACCGCTACAGCATAGCTGCCCTGGTTGTCCAGAAAGACCGTATCGCCCCGTCCGGCCCGCAGCGTCAAGCGCACGTCCCAGCTTGCCCCAGCCGGTATGAACACATCGGCTTTACCCACAAACTGGCGTAATTCGATACCGTAGACCCCACTGCCCCATGAGAAGCGTGGACGGTAAGCCTGCCAGAACGATACCGAGGTGTCGCCGTACAACGTCACCGATGCAATCAGACGATTCTCGATCTGCGAGTCCCAAAAGAACAAGGTCACTTGTGAAACCGAGTCGGTACTCACGACATTGCCGCTGGAAACCCGGCTCTCAGCGCGGACGGCTTGCCCGGAAATACTACCTGTCCCCAACCCCACCTGCATAACCGAGTCCAATGCCACCGTCGATTGGAACAGAAAATAACTGGCTCCCACGCCTGCCACCACACAGATCACGCAGAACAGGGCAAATGACAGCAGCAGGACTCCCCAGGCGAGTCGCTGCGGGTCTAACCGCGGATTGGCCGTTGGTACACTGATGTCGGTCAAGGGACGCCTCAACACACTCGGTTCCAAGCGATCCTCATTATAGCACGCGCGGTGGCTGTCCCTCCCGTCTCGACGCGCCGTTATCCCTCCGATATAATGTGAACGCAGTGTTGCAAGCGACGGTTCGGGAGAACGACCTATGTCCGGACATAGTAAATGGTCCACGATCAAGCGTAAGAAAGGCGCGGAAGATGCCCGGCGCGGTAAGATCTTTACCCGTCTGGCCCGCGATATCATGTTGGCGGCCCGTGAAGGTGGTGGAGACGAAAATGCCAACGGCAAGTTGAAGCTGGCAATCGCCAAAGCGAAGGCCGGCAACATGCCTAAAGACAACATCGAACGTGCCATTCAGCGCGGAACAGGCGGCGGCGGTGACGGGGTCATACTGGAAGAGATCACCTATGAGGGTTACGGCCCCGATGGGGTCGCCTTCCTGGTGGATGTGCTGACCGACAACAAAAACCGCACCCTGGCGGATGTCAAACGCGCCTTCACCCGTGCCAACGGCAGCCTGGCCTCAGCCGGCTCGGTGGCCTGGCAGTTTGAAAAGAAGGGTGTCATCACCCTGAGCGGCGAAGGATTGGACTTCGACGCAGTTTTCATGACCGCTGCCGAAGCCGGCGCTGACGATGTGTTGGACGAAGAAGGCACGATCACCGTCTACACCCCGCGCGAGATGTTCGCCGCCGTCGAGAGTGCCCTCACCGCCGCCGGATATACCTTCGACGAGGCCGAACTGCGCTGGGTTGCCAAGAACGAAAGCGAAGTGCCAGTCGAAAAAGCCGTCCAGAACATGAAGCTGATGGAACAACTGGAAGAACTGGATGACATTCAGGGTGTCGCCTCGAACCTGTCGATCACCGATGACGTGATTGCCGCGCTTGAGGCGGGTTCATGATTAGCCTCGGCATCGATCCGGGCACGGCCACAGTTGGCTATGGATTTGTCGAGGAAGATCACGATGGCGGGCTGCGTGCCATTGCTTACGGGGTCATCACCACCCGCCCTCAGACTCCCATGTGGGAGCGTCTGAGAATCATTTACGAAAGCATCGTCCAGTTGGTGCAGGAGCATCAGCCGGATCGCGCCGCCGTCGAAGAGATGTTCTTTGCCAAGAATGTGACCACCGCCATCACGGTTGCCCAGGGCCGGGGAGTGATCCTGGCGGCGCTGGCATCGACCGGCCTGCCGATCAGTGAGTACAAGCCCAACAATGTCAAGCAGTCGCTGGTCGGTTACGGCGGGGCCAAGAAGCCGCAGATTCAGGAAATGGTTCGTATGCTGCTCAATCTCGAAGACATCCCCCGCCCTGATGATGCCGCCGATGCCCTGGCGATAGCCATCACCGACTTGCACAGCACCCGTTACGCCGGGTTGATGGAAGACTGAGGCCGCGCCATGATCGCCAGTATTCAGGGAACCGTCAGCACGACCGGCAAAGATTTCGTCGTCGTGGTAACAGGCGGAATCGGGTTCAAGGTCTTCGTGCCGCATTCGACCATGGATCGGATCGATCCCTCGGAAGAAACCTTTCTGCATACCACGATGATCGTGCGTGAGGATTCACTCACGCTCTACGGATTTGCTACGTCATCAGAACGAGAAGTCTTTGATATTCTTCTGACCGTCAACGGGGTTGGGCCGAAGCTGGCTCTGGCGATCCTGAGTTCACTGAGCCTCGACAGTCTGCGGAATGCCATTGTCAGCGAGCGGGCTGAAATCCTGACCCGCGTGCCCGGCATCGGCAACAAGACCGCCCAACGCATCCTGATCGAACTCAAGGACAAGCTCAAGTTCGGCCAGGATACTGCCCCGGTTTCCATGTTCGATGATGTCAACACCGATGTGATCGATGCCCTGGTCGCGCTGGGTTACAGCATCGTCGAGGCGCAGACTGCCGTCCAATCCCTGCCGTCTGATGCGCCGCCCAGCGTCGAAGAACGTGTTCGCATGGCGCTGCAATACTTCGCCTGATACACCTCTCGGAGTACACCAACTTGGACGCCGAATTGCTTGGAAAGCGGATCGCAGTCCTGGACAAGGGCTGGATCGAACTGATCGATATGCTGCCCCACCCCAACGCCGGGGTGAGCGCCGATCTTGCCATCGTCAATGCCGCGCGGGTGAGCTTCATGGGGGAAAGCAAAGGCCCGGAAAAGGACAAAAAGCTCCTCTTCTATCTGCTCCGCAACCATCACACCACGCCTTTCGAGATGGTCGAGTTCAAGTTTCGGGTACGCGCCCCACTGGTGACATGGTGGCAGTGGGTGCGGCATCGCACCTGGAGCTTCAACGCCCAATCCGGCCGCTATACCGCCTTTGAAGAAAATGACTTCTATGTGCCGGATGTCTGGCGTAAACAGGCCGCCAGCAACAAACAGGCCAGCGATGGGCAGGTCGATACAGAAACCAACGCCGAACTTACCCGCCAGCTTGAATCACTCTATCAGCAGAGCTATGACTTATATTCGCGGGCGCTGGAAGCCGGCATTTCCCGCGAACTCGCCCGTGTATTTCTACCGGGATTTAGCGTTTACTATACCTGGGTCGCCAAGATTGACGCGCACAATCTGATGCACTTCTTGCGTCTGCGGATGGCTCCCGACGCGCAGCACGAAATCCGCGTCTACGCCGAGACCATCTACGAGCATTTCTTCAAGCCGGCCCTGCCCTGGACAGCGGAGGCTTTCAGCGAGTACATCCTGAAATCCGAACAACCGCCCCAGTGACTCCTACGGCGAGATGAACAGTTCGCCCCCCTGCTGGAAGCACATCTGACGGCCGATGTTGTCTTCAGGATAGACTACCCAGCCGTAGCGCTTGCCCGCCTTGAACAAATCCGCCGGGAAAGCATAGGTCGCATCGATAGCGTAATCCATGAACAGCTCTTGGCCGAATTCATCGATAACGCTCACCCGGTAACGCAGGGCATTGGCCGCCGGAGACCAATACACCACGGGACTCTCGCCGAGCTTGAACGTCGAAGTGCTGCGTTCCAGATCGACCAGAAAGGTTCCGCAGGCTTCCAGCGTCGCCAACGGAATCCCAGTGGGCAGAACCACGGGCGTCATGGTCGCCTGAACATCAGGCTCCGTAGGCATGACCGCGGGTGTCCAGGTCGGCGGCAACGTCGGGCGCACAATCGAGGCCTGTGTAGGTGCTGGCTCAGTCGGCGGCAAAGTGGTTGCTGTAACCGCCGCTTCCACACCGCCAGGGGTCGGAATCAGTGTAGGGAGATCAGCCTCCGATTGCGAACTGCACGCCGCCAGCAGCAGCACCAGGATGAGAACAAAGCCGCTCTTCAATGTGAACCTCCTGTGGGCTTCAAGCCGTCAGTTCGGCTGTTGCAATCGAATAGCCCTGCAAAACCAGTATCACGACCAGAATAATCACAATCAGGCCAAAAAGACAGTACGCCAACACCAATGGCTGTACCGCCGGGGTCTCTCCCCGTGTCCCGATAATCAGCCGCCAGCCAACCATGTACATCACCGCGCCCAGTCCTGCCGAGACGAGTGACGGCAGAATGCGCGTGGCCTCGTTGAAGAATAGGTTGATGTAGACATTATCGACAATCGGGAAGGCCAGCAGCACCACCGCCAGGCTGAACGCCGTCACCAATAGAATACGAGTCAGCCGCGGACGGGTCACAATCCAGGCTGCCAACGGCTCCAGGCTGAGCGTCGGTCGCATTGGGCGTGGCTTTTCTGGCGGGGCGGCCATGCGCCGCTGCATCGGCGGCTGCGCTTTGCGACGGCTCATGAACGGTCTTCCCTCGGCAGATTCCAGTACATCAGGTTTCCGGCGTTCGGCTCGGCGTTCATCATCGCCGTCGAAGCCCGCGCAAAATAGTCTTTCATCAGGCTGCGGCTGGGTTCGGTAATCCCCACGGCGTCCATCGCCGCCAGCATATGCGCCAACCAGTGATCCCGCGCAGTCTGATCGATTGGAAATGGCGAGTGGCGCATTCGCAGCCGCGGATGTCCGCGCTCGTCGTTGTAGCGTGGTGGCCCGCCGAAGAACTGTGTCAGAAACAAGAACTGCCATTCCTTACCCGCTTCGAGGTCATCCGGGAACATCGGACGCAGCACCGGATCCGCCTCAATTCGCGCGTAGAAATCATCGACAAGTTGGCGAAACACGGAGTCGCCGCCCACCTGCTCATACACATTGAATTCACCGTCGGACATCGAACCCCTCACAGTTTTCTCGGACTTCGGGCCTCTCGTGAACAAAAAGTGCGGCTGGACAATTCAGGTCACGAGAGTACAATCCTTTCCGCAAAATACGGCTGCCCAGAGTCCCGTTTTAAGGAGCAAATCGTCATGAAATCCATCTGGCGCCAAGTCGGAACACTATTCCTGCTTGCGCTTTTCATCAGTGCGACCTGGGTGCAGGCTCAGGACAGCAGCACGGTAACGGTTGTGGGGTCGAACCTTGTCGCGCCGCTCTTCGAGAGCCTGAAGACCAGCAGCGGCGCTGCCCTCGACGCCACGCCCGAAGTCATCGGAACCCGCGCCGGCTTTGAACGTCTGTGCGCCGGCCAGACCGATATTGCCCTGGCAACCCGCGCCATCAGCGCCGAGGAAGCCCTCAACTGCACCACCAACAATGTCGATTATACCGAATTATTGGTCGCCTACAGCATCGTCGCTTTCGTCACCAAGCCCGATGCCAGCTATGCCACCTGCCTGACGCCCCAGAATATCGCCGCGATCATGGCTCCCAGCGCCCAGACCACCGCCTGGGAACAGATTCTGCCCGGCGCTGGCACGACCCCGTTGGCAGTGATCCTGCCCCAATCCGGCACATTGACCTTCACCACCCTCGACTCCTTTGTTGAAGGGGATGGCTTCCGGCCAGACGCCACCACGCTCGCCACTGACGCGGATGTGATCGCAGCCGTTGCCAGCACGGACGGCGCTGTTGGCGTGGTCAACGTCCAGTCCGCTGCTGCCGCCGCTGACCGCGTGAAGATTCTGCAACTGAATGAAAACGAGGCCATCGGCTGCGATACGCCCTCGGCGGAAAGCGTCGAACAGCGTGCCTACCGCGCCATGGATCCGCTGTTCATCTACTTCAACCGCGCCAGCCTCAGCAAACCCGGCGTGACCGAAGTCCTCACCTATGCCATCAGTGACGCTGCCGCCAGCAGCATACTGGCCGCCGGCCTCACCGTGCCGACCAGTCTCATCACCGGGGCCAACCAGACCGCGCTGGCGGGCACAGGCAACACCCGTCCATTCAGTGAGCAGACCACCTCATTCAGCATCCCGCAGGCTGCGGCAGGACAGGTCACTATTGCTGGGGCAGCCGAGGCGTTCGACCTGCTGAACAACCTGGGAACCGCTATCACCGCCCAGTATGCCGGCATCACGCTCGACCTCAAGACGCTGGGTCAGCCCTCTGGTGTGCGCCGCCTCTGCAATGGTGAAGTCGATATCGCCGCCATCACGGCTCCCCTCACCGCTGAAGAAACGCAGAACTGCACCGCCAACAACATCCAGACCCTCCCCATCGATCTCGGCAGGCAGGCCGTTGTGCTGGTGAGCAATGCCGCCAACAGCTACCTCGCCTGCCTGACCACCCAGCAGGTGGGTTCGGTCTGGAGCTTCAGCGCCGCCGACACCATCAAAACCTGGAATCAGGTGGACGCCTCCTTCCCGGCTGACGCGATGACGCTCTTCGCGCCCAACCCGGGTGACAATGCGGGCGACCTCCTCCTGACCATCAGCGCGGGCAAAGATGTGCCCGTCCGGGGCGACAGTCAGCTCAACAACGACCCGCTCTTCCGCGCGGCTGCCACCGCCAATGTGTCCGGCGCGTTGACTTACATGGATTGGTCGGAATACCAGCGCGTGGCGCAGAACAACCAGCAGCGCATCCAGCTTGTCGGCATCGATGGCGGCAGCGGCTGCGTCACCCCCTCCGCCGAGACCATCGCCGATGGCACTTACCCGTTGAGCCGTGGCGCGACGCTGCTCGTCAACAAAGCCTCGCTGACCAAGATTCAGGTGCAGTCGTACCTGTGGTATCTGGCAAGCGACCCCAACTTCGGGCAGTTTGAACGCTCCGGCTTCATCGGTGTGGAGGCCAAGCCCGGTGCGGTCTGCCTCACCCGCGACGGTGACCTGTGGTTCGGCACGGCCCGCGGCGCCACCCGGGTGGTGCCCGACCAGGGCGACGGTGCACCGACCCCGCCCA